>JAFTHG010000173.1 GCA_017457555.1 Kiritimatiellia bacterium
AGGGATTTCAGGGATGAGAGGTAATCCGCTGCCCTTTCAGGGGTGGAGCCTCTGCTTTTTCACGGGGTGCAGGGATTTTAGGGATGATAGGGATTTCAGGGATGAGAGGTAATCCGCCGCTCTTGTGAGGCTGAACCTGCGTCTTTTTGCGGCTTGCTGTAGTGGAGCGGGGGAGGGCACATTAAGCGTTTTGCGTTTAAGCGTTCGCCTCACACGCTGCCACCCATCAATCGTGAGCCGTGTGAGCGCGCGCGTCACTGGCAGGTTGACGCAGGTTGCCCACACTTTTGCCCTTTTGTGTCGATTTTTGCCCTGTTGAAAACTTTTTTTGAGAGGGCGGTTTTTGGAGCGGATTTGCGTTTTTTTGGCCTCAAAAGTGCCTTTTTTGAGAAGTTTTGCTTTTTGCTGTAAGTCTTTGAAGCGCAGTGACTTATGCTGAAAAGTGATCTAAATGAACCTGCCTACAGCGGCTTCCTGGGTGCAAAGTGGCCGCCTTATCAACACGATTCAGCCTGTTAATAAGTCCAATTTCGCTGAAAGACAGGTGGCAATTTCGCTGAAACTGCGCTTCACTTTCGCTGAAATTGAGCCACCTTTTCGCTGACATTTTGGTGTAAAAAGGGTGCGTTTTCATCTCAAAATGGCGGATTTTGTGCCGCAGAATTGCCTACGCCATTTGCCATCGGCACGGACTTGTGGTACCATCTCCATGTGGGAGCGGTGGATAGGCAGGCCAAGCAGAGGGGCGATGTCAGTGATCGATAAGGGCGCGTGTAGCGATGGGCGTGTGGGATTGGCGCGGTGGGTAGTATAGAGGTGGACGTGTGGAGGGGGAGGTTTTTCTGGTAAAAGGGGTGGGTTTGACGGGGTGGCGAGTGAAAATTATTCAATAATTTGAAAAAAGTGATTGACATTTTTGAAAAGGTGTGATACTTTTGGTATAATTATACATATACAAATTACGCAACACAGCGTATTGTTTCACGGAGGAGTTCAGCAATGGCGAAAGCGGAAAAAGCGGTTTCCAAGACGAAGCAACAGGCAAAAAAGGCTGCTGTCACAGCAGAAACGCCGAAGAAAAAGACGGCTGCGGCAAAGGTTGCTCCGGGAAAAGCCGTAAAGGCGGCACCTTCAAAGAAGGCTGCAAAGGAAGCGGAAGAACCCGTAAAGAAGGCAACAAAGGTTGCCAAGGCAAAGGCTCCGGTTGTGGAAGCGAAGGCTGCTCCGGCAAAGAAAACTCCCGCAAAGAAGACAAAGGTGGCTGTGGTGGAAGTGGCTCCTGTGGAAGAGCCCATCAAGAAAACCAAGGCGACGAAGCGCGCAAAGGCGGAACCCGTCGCAGAGGTGGTTCCTGAAAAAACAAAGAAGTCTAAAGCAAAAGTGGCTCCTGTGGAAGAGTCCGTGGTGGAATCTGTGGTGGAAACCGTGGAAGAACCGGTGGTTGCGCCCAAGAAGACGCGTAAGCGCAAGGCGGCTTCCGAGGATGGCGAACCTGTTGAAAAGAAGCCGTCGCGCCGCGGTCGTAAGCCGAAAGTGGCTGAATTCGGCGATGATTTTGATGATATGGATGTGAGTGATGAGTCGCTCGGAAATATGACCGATGCTGAGATTGAAGCATTGGCAAAGAGCGATCAGATGGCATCTGCTTACGGATTGGAGTCGGAAGATGATATTCTGGGTGCCAATTTCGAAGACTCTGAATTTGTCGGTGGCGAATACTACGACAAGGTGAAGCATCAGGGCG
>JAFTHG010000174.1 GCA_017457555.1 Kiritimatiellia bacterium
ATCCGGCTGCGGAAAGAGTACCTTGTCGCGTACCATTTTGCGCTTGGAACCGGCACATAGCGGTACGGTGCGGTTTATGGGAGAAGATGTTTTTTCTCTTAAAGGTGCAGCATTACAGCAGTATCGCCGTGATATGCAAGTCGTCTTTCAGGATCCGCATGCAACCTTGAATCCGCGTCATTCCATTCTGGATATTCTGACCGAGGGAATGTTGGTTCATGGATTAATTACGCCAGGAGAAGCGCAAGATGTTGCAGCGCAACTCTTACAAGACGTAGGTCTGCAACCTGATGCGATGCACCGTTATCCCCACGCTTTTTCCGGAGGTCAGCGTCAGCGTATCTGTATCGCCCGCGCATTAGCGCTTAAGCCGAAGATGATCATCTGCGATGAAGCTGTTTCGGCTCTTGACCTCTCCATCCGTGCACAAGTGCTCAACCTTTTGATGGAGCTCAAGGAAAAATATGGCTTGGCGTATCTCTTCATCACGCACGATATTGGAGTTGTTGAACATATCGCTGACAACATTATTGTGATGTACAAGGGTGAAATTGTTGAACGCGGCGCAGCAACCGATGTGTTGCTCAATCCTCAGGAAGCCTACACGCAACGGTTAATTTCAGCCGTGCCTCGTATTGGTTAATCACAAAGACCCGTCACGGCGGGTCTTTTTCATAATGCGTACTATGCAACATCGTGTTGTTTTAACCATCAATCTTTCACACTTGGCACAAAATTACAAGGCGGTTTGTGACATCTCATCGCCTTGTACAGTGATGCCTGTGCTGAAGGCAAATGCGTATGGACTGGGTGTCGCACCGATTGCCCGCGCACTTGTAGCTGCCGGAGCTCCCCGGATTGCAGTAGCTGAACCCTTTGAAGCATTACAGTTGACCGATTTAGGCGTCCCTATCCAAATCCTAAGTGGCATTTTACCCGATGAAATCCCAGAAATGATTGCCAACGATGTGGTATTGCCGATTGTTTCTGAAGAATCTGCTCGGCTTATCTCTAAAGAGGCTGTTGCACAAAATCGATGTGCCACGGTTCATTTAAAGGTGGACACCGGTATGGGACGTGCGGGGATTTTATGGCAGGAGATGCCGCGAGCTCTGAAAACGATTGCCACCCTCCCAGGATTGAGCATTGAGGGACTCTTCACACACTTCCCCTTAGCCTACGAGCAAGGTTCGGATTTTACCGTAATTCAACTTCAAAGATTGCTTGATATTTTGGAAGTATCCGAAGCACACGGGATTCACTTCCGCTTTATTCATGCCGCCAATTCGGACGCCATCAACAATGCGCCGATCGCCTGTCAGGCACCATTTAATTTAGTGCGCTCCGGTATTAATCTTCACGGAGCATTTGATGCGGCAGGTTCCCTACGCGTTCCCTTAACACCTGTCTTAAAATTGACAACGCGTTTAGCACAAATCCGCACGCTCCCGGCAGGAACTGCTATTGGATACGGACACACCTACACGACACAAGGCCCGACCCGGGTCGGAACAGTCTGCGCAGGCTACGCTGATGGTCTTCCGCTTGCCCTTTCAAATCAAGGCGAAGTGATTATTCGTGGTGTAAAAGTGCCGATTATTGGGCGAATCTCTATGGACTATTTAACCGTAGATCTTACCGCAGTACCAGAGGTACAAGTTGGTGATATCGTCACGTTACTCGGTACGGATGGTGAAGCCGCGATTCAAGTGGATACATGGGCAAAACTGAAAAACACCCATGCCTATGACATTATCTGCTCCATCGGATCCCGAGTTGAACGTGCCTACATCTAATTTAAACGAACTCACCATACAATAGGTGTTCGATTATTGGCTGTGAGATAGGCATTTGCAGCTGAAAAATGTCGGCAACCAAAGAAGCCATTCCATGCGGAGAGCGGTGACGGATGTGCTGCAGTCAGTACTAAATGACGGGTTTCATCAATTAGACTGCGCTTAGCTTTCGCCTTACTTCCCCATAACATAAACACCACATTGTTCTGTTTTTCCGATACCGCACGAATAATTGCATCCGTAAAGGCCTCCCAACCTTTCCCGGCGTGTGAGAGCGGTTGCCCCGCACGAACAGTCAAAATGGCATTTAAAAGTAGTACACCTTGACGAGCCCATGGCGTTAAATCACCGCCATTGACATGCGCTTCTCCTACATCGTCTGCAATTTCTTTGAGCATATTGCGTAAGGAAGGTGGCGGAGCCACCGGATTTTGCACGGAGAAAGCTAAACCATGAGCGTGCCCAGGCGTTGGATATGGGTCCTGACCAAGAATGACAACCCGGGTTTGTGCTAACGAGCAAAGATGAAGCGCCGTATAAATGGTGTCGTACGGCGGCAAAACAGTTTCCGTATGATAAGCCGCATCGACAAATTGTCGTAACGCTTTAAAGGTGGGAGTAGAAATAAAATCTGCTAAAGCATCGCGCCAATCGGTTTTCATACGCCTGGAGTGTCCGTTTTGAAATCTGGATTTTGCACCTCAAAAGGTACAACAAATGCGGTATGAAAATCGTACACGTTGTTAAAATCTTCCAAGCGATCTTCGTCTGTTTTTCCAAAACAACCAACCGAAATTAGGTTATAAACAAGATGGCCAATATCAAGCGTTTCATGAAGATTTAAGTCTGCAGCAATCCCATACGCAAAAGGTCCAAATTCTTCCAGAAGATAATCGCGAAATCCTTCGGCTAATTGCTGGCCTGATACATGTGGAGAGACTTGCCCACGAAACGGTAATTTGCCAGCCCGTTGCGCCTCTTGAACACGACGAACAGTGTAATCCAACACAACAGGCATCAACGTATAAGCGCCACGAGGATAACGTGAATCGTTCTTTAAAATTTTTGCAATCGCTCGTTCAAAATTTTCATTCCGCATAATCACCTCATTGGGATGCCTGCATCACGCAGTGCCTGTTTAATACCTCCGCACGTAAATCCCATCGTATGCACCATTGAGGCAATTAAAGCTGCATCTGCCTGTCCTTTTGTTAGAACGTCTACCAGATGAGTCGGGTGCCCTGCTCCACCCGAAGCGATTACAGGTACGGGGACTGCCGTGCTGACCAATTGGGTAATAGGTAATTCATACCCTTCTCGAACACCATCGGTATCAATCGCATTTAAGCAGATTTCTCCGGCGCCACGATCAACGGCTTCCTTTGCCCATGCCAGCGCATCCCTCCCTGTTGGCTGTCGACCACCACGAATAACAACTTCATATCCAGATGGTATTTGTGTCGTTTTCGGCACTCGTTTGGCATCCATTCCCAAGACAACACATTGACGTCCAAATGCTTTAGCACCTGTTGTTAAAATCTCTGGATGTTCTACCGCAAGCGAATTCAGAGAAACTTTATCCGCGCCAGCCAGTAATGCTGCACGCATATCGTCTACACCACGGATGCCGCCACCCACCGTAAAAGGAACACTGAGCGCACGCGCAGCACGTGCAACCATATCCAAATCGCAACAACGATGTTCCGCACTTGCAGTAATATCATAAAAAACGAGTTCGTCAGCACCATCTGCACAATATTGCGCAGCCATTTCTACAGGGTCGCCGACGTCAACATTACCTTTAAACTTAACACCTTTGGTCACACGTCCATTGCGAACATCTAAACAAACAATCAAACGTTTCAGGAGCATACACCCTCCCATGTCAAAAAGTTTTCAAGCAGTTTCGCACCGGCTTCGCCGCTACGTTCCGGATGAAATTGCGTGGCGATGAGTGAACCGTGACCAATAACAGCGGCAAATCTTTCGCCACAATACTCTGTTGTCCCCAGTACGTCGGTTGGATTTGCAGGTGTAACGAAATAAGAATGAACGAAATAGAATGCCGAATCTTGAGGCACATTATATAAAATGGGGTGCGCTTGATGTTGGAGTGTATTCCACCCCATATGTGGGATCTTTGCCGTAGGGTCTTTCTGTCGGTCAAAGTGAGTGCAGGCTCCCGGTATCAGATTGAGTCCTTGAACGCCACCGTCTTCTTCGCTTGAGGTTAATAGCAACTGCATCCCTAAACAAATCCCCATCACGGGACCGTGTTGCGCTACAGCATCTCGAAGTAAACGGTCGAACCCTCGGTTGCAAATGCCATCCATACCAGAAGCGGCAGAACCTACACCAGGAAAGAGAATACGCCCGCCTTGATAAGCTGCTGCATCCGTGATAATTTGAGGCGTAACACCTAAGCGTTCGAATGCTAAACGAACACTGGTTAAATTTCCGGCTCCATAATCTAAAATGGTAATCATTTTCATCTCATTTCTAAAACACAAGCAAGATACTCAACTATCGGCGCCCCATCCCATCACAAGAACGGCATCGTATCGTTTGAGAGGGATGTTTTTTCGTTGCTTTTTCTTGAGTAATTCCCAGTCCTTTACACCGACGACATGGTTTGAGCAATCCAGAACCGTTGCACGTTTGACAGAGACGACCGCCAGATCCGTTACACGAGGTGCATTGCTCTTCTTCTATTGAATCTGGGGCGTTTGCGTTAACCTTTTCACGTTTTCCTGTGCTTTTACAACGGTTACACGGAATTAAAGAAAAACCTAAACACTTTTGACATGCAGCAGGAAATTGTGCCGCTAATGTTGCATATGATTCTGGCGAAAGTTGTTCAAGTAAAGATTTATGGATATAACCAGAACCAAAAGGAACATGATGTGCAGTAGCATGTTCTAAATCATACGCATTACGGACTGATAGAAAACGGTCAATACGCTCTTGCAACGTTAATGTACGTACGATTCTTTTTTGACCTTTACACACCGGACAAGGAATTAAAAAATCAGGTGTTACATCCAGTTGGGTCTGGTGTTTCCGTTTTTTTGATTTCGAAAAACGTTCATCTTTTGATTGGAGTGCACTTTGTATCTGTCCAACACCTTTACATTTCAGACATGTAGCCTCTCCCTTTTCTGGAATGGCTTGAGGCGGCAAGAAGAGCGCATCACGCACAACTTCAGGCAATTCTGTCACGTCTCGAGGTGCCGTAAGCAAATCTTTTTGAGCAAAGAGTGGCAAGCTTACCGTGAGAAGCAAAAGTAGAACAAGGCATTTGCAAGAAGCAATAATCATTGAATACCGTATGTTTTTAAGCGGCGATAAAGCGTACGTAATGGAATACCCAGTTTTCGAGCAGCTTCTGTCTTATTTTTGGAAGTATTTAACACCACGCGAATCCGTGTGGCCTCATCCTTTTCTGAAATGGGGTTTATGGGTGTTCCAATCGTCACGTGTTCATTCAAAATATTTTCCGGAATATCCGCTAATGTCAACCGATCTCCCTTTGCTAAAACCATCATCCGTTCAACAGTATTTCGCAATTCGCGCACATTTCCGGGCCACGTATAGTGCTTAAACGCCTCTAAAACATCCGACTCAAAACCTAAAATTGACCGTCCCAAGAGCGGATTAAACTCTCGAACAAAGGCATCGCAGAGCAATGGTAAATCCTCTCCACGTTCTTTCAACGGCGGCAGATTCACATCAACGACATTTAATCGGAAATAAAGGTCTTCTCGAAACTTTCCTTCACGCACCCATTCTGCCAGGTTACGATTCGTAGCAGCAAGTAATCGGATGTCAATAGGAACAGGTTCAGATGAACCGACAGGTTCAATTGTGCGTGTTTCTAATACGCGTAATAATTTAACTTGGGTGGCTAAATCAATTTCTGAAATTTCATCCAAGAAGAGCGTTCCTCCGTGGGCAAGCTCAAATCGACCCTTTCGGTTTTCATTTGCCCCGGTAAAAGCACCTTTCGTATGCCCAAAAAGTTCGCTTTCCAATAGCGATGGCGCAAGTGCAGCACAATGAACTGCGACGAATGGCGCATTTGCTCTTGGGCTTAATGCGTGAATAGCCCGTGCAACCAGTTCTTTTCCTGTTCCACTGGGACCTTGAATCAAAACCGTTGCTGGCGTTGGTGCAGCTTGACGAATGCGATCACGAATACGTTGCATTGCGTCAGAGGTTCCCAACATTCGCCCTAAAGCAGTCTGCCCTACCAATTGGGTGCGAAGAGTCGCATTTTGGGATTCAAGGTGGCGTTGTTTTAGTGCCCGGTGGACAACCAGTTCCAGATGATCCAAGTTGATAGGCTTTGTAAGGAAATCATAAGCGCCATCTTTCATCGCTTCTACAGCACTTTCAATAGAGCCATAGGCAGATAAGAGAATCACAGGAATATTAGCGTGAGCAGTAATGATATCACGCAACAACGATATACCATCCCGACCTGGCATTCGTAAATCTGTTAAAACTAAATCAATCGCATTGACATTTAAGACGGCCATCGCCTCATCTGCATCTGCTGCGGTTAAAACGGTATAGTCAGACTTTAACGTTCGCGCAACGCCATCACGTGTAGCCTTATCATCATCAACAACTAAAATTGTACTCATAAACTCTCTGAAGATACCGCACTTTCCAGTGTCCGAATTTGACGTTCTGCACGAGGTAAACGCACGGTAAAACAGGTGCCTTCACCCTCATGGCTGGCACACTCAATTGTTCCACCATGACTTTGAACGATGCGCTTTACAACCATTAGCCCCAAACCACTTCCTTTGTTCTTCGTCGTAACATATGGATCAAAGATACGCCCTAAAAGAGGTTCTGGGATTCCTGTACCATTATCCAATATTGAAACAATGATGCTGGCATTGTCAACAGTAACAGTAACACCTATCTTTCCTGAATTTGGAATTGCATCCATTGCATTCTTAAGCAAATTGAAGAAGACTTGCTCCATTTGCTGTGCGTCCAAAAACACATCAGGAATCTGGTCTGGTAATGAATATTGGAGTTCTATAGAACGTTGTTCAATGTCTGGTGTCAACACCCTTAATGTCGTGGTTAATACCTCTTTGATATTCCCACGAACAAGATTGGGTTTCGTTGGCCGTAATGCCGTTAAAAATCGACGGATAATCGTATCTAATCGTGTAACTTCTTGAGAGGCTATCGTCGCTAGTTCCTGTAAATTTTCACGACAGTTCTCATCCGTTACTTTAGGTAATTCACGCATCAGCAACTGCAAATGAATCGTGAGAGCATTCAGGGGATTCCCGATTTCATGAGCAACCCCCGCAACGAGGGTTTTTACAGCCACCAATCGTTCATCCGCTAACGTATCTTCCTCCGCACGACGTTCATGTGTAACATCGCGCAACATTAACAACAACTCTGTACGATCTTCAAAGTTTACAGGACGAGCATAATACGAAATAATACGTTTTTCAGGATAGGAAATTTCAACTTCGCGTGTTTCAATTCGATTCCAATTACCAACCTGATGACGCAATAGCGTTTCAATGCCCCAATCACGCAGGTGACGTTTCATCGAACATGCCCGAGTTTTCTCTGCTGAAAACCCAATCATTCGTTCTGCAGCAGTATTTGCATACAACAAGCGCATCTCATCTCCTAGGACGAGAATACCTTCGTTAATTGATTGAAAGAGTGTTTCTAAAAAACCTCGCTCACGTGCAAGTGCCATAATATGAGCACTTGCAACAGGAGCATCAATCCGATCAAGCCGAGAAATAAACTTATCAAAAAAACCTTGACGCATAGCATTCTGGAATGTCAGAATCCCATTTCGGAAAGGATATCTGCAAGTTGCTTACGGATAACATCCATTGAGAGATGCTTTTCAAAGAAATCCCGAGCAGTCTTACGCAATGTCAACAGCTCTTCACGTTTATTAATCCACGGAACAACGGCATCAACAATTGCTTGAGCATCCCCTGGTGGAATCAGTGTAATTGCTGGGCAATCTTTAGCTTCAGGTGGGTATCCAGTACAAAACTCGTTGATTACAGGGCGACAACATGCCATTGCTTCGTAAACTTTATTGCCGATTACACGCGAGGCTTTTTCTGTCGTACCAAAGACCCCCAAGACAATGTCGGCAGTACGAATTACGCGAGGAACATCCACGTAGGGAACCTTTTCCAAAAACGTGATATTCGTGATCCCTTTAGCCTTTTCTTCTGTCGCAGCTTTATATGCGCCCCAGCCAAGGAAATCCCAATGAATATTCAATCCTTGTGTTCGGCGAGCGGCTTCAACGATATACTCAGTCCCGTGCAACGGCAAATAGGCACCATGATAGAGAATACGTAAAGGCGCTTTCGGATCATGCGGAGGATCTTCTCCCTCAGCAGCGGGCTTGAACACGGTTTCATCCGTTCCAGTAAAAAGAACGCGTAACTTTTCATAAGGTACGTTCATATGTTTGTGGAAGAAGTCTGCATGGCACGATGTGTCACACAGCATTAAATCTACTGCATTGAAGAGTTTAGTTTCCTTCTTCAACAAACGTTTTGCTCGTCCTTCCGAGGCTTTCCACTTCATCTGCTCCAAGACCTTTTTATCCCAAGCAGAAATCATTGGGTCAAACGCCACCGGAATTCCACGACGATGTGCCCAACGACAAGCGGCCATCGCATCACGTTGCCGTGCAACAGGCACCCAAACTAAATCAGGTTTAACATCTTTGGGACCTCGAAAAAGATATTCAACGTCTCCCAATGCACAACAATATTTCACATTAAAGAACTGAACATCCCAGCCCAATTCCTTAAAAAGTGCAATAAAGACGCGATTACGCGAATAATTCGCACCAAAACGCCCCCACCAAAGTACTGTTTTCTTGGCCATTATCAAACATCCTTTCATTCCACAATCTCAAGTAAATCAAGCATGTAAAGTAACGTCATCAAACGTACATCCAAAGTATGTCCGGCACGATAAGACTTTACTGTACCAATAAAACGACCTCGGTCAACCAATGCAATGGCTGCGACCAAATCCAACATCGTGCGATGCCAAACAGGCTCACTACTACTACCATTTCCTAAATCAAACTCTGGACGAGGTGTTGTTACGAATCCAGACTTTCCATGAATCAAAATATTGTCTTTCGTGTATCCCATATTACGTACATCTGCCAATAATTTACCAATTGTCTTGGAGAAGATGTATTGAGATTGCGTTGCATTCGTTCGCGCACCTGCACCGTAGATAAATGTTTCAGGCGTTAAATCGACTTGAATACGTTGTTGTCCGATTACAGTGTCCCAAGCGATTGCAACATCCAGATGTAACCGCTTGTCACCTTTTTCTGCAGGAAGTAACGTGACAAAATCACCACGTGTGCCACCGATTGTCACAGGTTCTTTGACTGTAACGTAACGAGCCGGGCGACCAGTTGAAACAATTTTAGCTTTTTGAATTGCCTCAACTAAATCTAAGCTGGATCGGTCAAAGAGTGGCGGATCTCCACCTGCGATTGACAATCGTACATTATCCACCCCAAGACCAAGTCTCAAAGCTATAATGTGTTCCACCATGCGCAAATAATTATGCGGTGAACCTGCACGCAACACGATATTACGCGCACTCGTCCAAACATTACGAACAGAAACTTTTACGTCTAACTGCTCCTTCAAATCTGTACGATGAATCCACCAACCAGGAACTGTTGACGGTCCTATTTGCAACAAGGCATTGCGACGACGCTCAAATGTCCCAACACCTTCCGCACTCTCGGTTCCAAGAAGAGTCGTTTCGTAACATCCGAAGGGCTCTTTGTTTTCCGTTAAACGTGTATCCGTTACAGGTTGAATAGTAAACGCCTCATACGCTTTTAAGACGGCACTTTCTTCTCCTGCGACTAAGCGACCAATTAAAGGATGACTCATAGATACTCCTTGGATTAGATGAAATTACTGATAACGCAATCGGCTTTCACCGAGATATTCGCGCAAAATCGAGTTTGTTGGCACCTCTGCCATTGGCATGGAGGCAAAGTTTTGCAAGAAACACGAAAGGCGACGGGCTACAACAAATTCTGGGAAAGAGGGTTTAATTTGATTTAACAGCGGTGTCGCTAACGTTTTCAAGACAGCGATTTCATAATCAAGAGCCGTATTGAAAACAACATCTGCACAATGCTGGAATGGGAGGATCCACTTTTCCTCACCTGCGCGTACACTCGGCCATAACCGTAACGTCTCACGTGGGCTACGACCACGGAATTGACCATCTCGCACCATTCGTCTCAAAAGCCGATTGTCAATCGTTGAAATTCGATTGTTGCTGTCAATCGCAATCTGCGTTAGAACATTTACGTAAATTAAAAACTTTTCTTCTTGAGGGATATCAGGCGTTAATGCAGGATTTAATGAATGAATTCCTTCAATTACAAGAACACCACAGTCTTGATCAAGTGACAATGTTTCTTCCGAGTCAAATCCTTCATGTTTGAAAAAATCAAACTTTCTCAAAGGAATTGTTTCTCCCGCTAACAAACGATTGATATCCGCATTCAGGCGCGTTCGGTCTACTGCATCAAGGTGTTCATAGTCTAAGTTGCCATTTTCATCGCGTGGATTACGAGCATCACCAACAAAATAGTTGTCGGTCGAAATTAATGTAGGTGACAACCCTATAACACGTAAATGTGTGCAAAGACGCATCGCTGACGTCGTTTTCCCTGCAGAACTGGGTCCGGCAATAAGAACGATGTGCGGTCGAGGGCAACGAGCCGCAATAGCATCTGCAATCGCACCCAATCGTTTTTCGTGCAAGGCTTCAACTGTATTAATTACATCTAAGATAGAACCATCTGCAATAGCGGCATTCAACTCTCCTACATTTCGAATCCCAATAATCTCTCCCCACCGCAAATGCTCTGCATAGATGTCAAATAAGAAATCGTACGGTGGCATCGGATCAAGTACTGTAGGCGTAGTGAAACTTGGAAACTCCAATACAAAACCATCTTTTAACGGCACTAAATCAAACAAGCCGATTGCGCCTGTGTGTGAAGCCAACGCTCCTTGTGGCAAATCGTAAAAACCATCACATGTTGCTAAACAAAGATATGGTGGATTACGATGCGCTAAAAGATTGACCTTATCCATTTGTCCACTTGACTGGAATAACGAAAGCATTTGATCATATCCAACCAATCGATGACAAATAGGAATGTCTAAGTCAATAAGCGCTGCTAAATGTGCTCGTAACGATGCCGTTTTGCGTTCCCGATCGTTCTCAGGAATATCCCATGACCAATAGAGTGCATTATGACCAAAACTTTGACGAACACTATACGTCGTCCCTGCGAAATGCTCATGTAAGACTTTTGCTAACAAGAAACAGAGTGTTCGCCGATATACTTGCCATCCATGTTCATTGGCAAGCGTTAGAGGCTCAAGTGTTCCGTCCAATAAAGCGGGCGAATCTAATGGAACGACATCATTATTTAAAAGAGCTGCAAGAACTGGTAAACCGTCTTTGACCGCAGGCAAAACATCCGATAGTGGCGTACCATGCGCCACATTTCGTTTCATTCCATCCTGCGATCTAAGGGTTACCATTTCGTTGTTCCTAATTATATTGAGGTATCAGGTATTTAGAATTTAGTTCGTTAAATCATCTTCGGTATTCATGACACCATCCATCCCTGCAGAGCGAATCGTGTACTTTTTCCCTTCGGCTTTATATTCAAAGGCAAGCCCCCATGCATCATTCAAGGCGCCAGCCTTCAATAAGGGTTCATCATCATTGATACCATTCGTTAAATCATCTAAGCTTCGCGGTAAACGTCCAGTCTTCATTCGGTAGATATCACACGCTTGACTAATGGCATTAATTGAAGTTAAAGTTGTAGCCTTACGTGCATCATCACCTGCTCCAGCGAAGTTTACCACAACAACTGTTCCCAAAATACCCAAGATGGTAATCACAAGGAGCAATTCCACCAATGTGAAACCCATACGACGAAGTTTTCGATCCTTTTTCATCATCTAATCCTTTCTTTTAAATTATTGTCCCATTGCCGATGTCGCAGAGAAAACTGCAGATAGGATTGCAATCGCCACAAATCCAACCACTACTGCGACAAATAAGATTAAAATGGGTTCCAACATTGTTGTAAAGACTTTAATGTTGCGATTTAACTCTGCCTCATATCGCTTTCCTATGTGGCCAAGCGCTGTCGGTAGATTTCCTGTCTGCTCACCTAAGGCCATCATATCCGTCATCATTCTCGGGAAAACACCACTTTGTGCAAGGGGGCCTGAAATTGTCGTACCATCGGTAACGCGTTCACGTGCTTTTTTTAATTCTTCGCCAATAACAGCATTTCCGCTTGTTTCTTCAGAAATTCGAAGAGCACTTAAGACATTGACACCATTGGAAAGAAGCGTTTGCATCGTGTACGCTAAAGACGCATATGCACCCGCTGCAATCAACCCTTCAATTAATGGCATTTTTAATTTAAATGCATCCCATTTTAAGCGTCCAGCGCCCTGCGTCCATTTGTGAAATAAGATAATTACCAATGCTCCCCCTAACGCATAAAAAATGCCATAGCGAATCATTCCTTCGCTCATTCCCATTAAGATGCGTGTCGGCAATGGTAACTCTTGCCCCATACTTTTAAATAGTTCCGTAAACTGCGGCACAATCTTCAC
>JAFTHG010000175.1 GCA_017457555.1 Kiritimatiellia bacterium
ATGGTAAATTTTTACTGCAATTAAAATGTGTTTTTATTCGTTAAATGATTTATAACGAACAAACTGAATAGTCTATTTTTTATGCTCTTTGAAAATATCTTGAATATTAAACAATTCATAGTAGAGAACTGAATGATTGATTTTTACTGCAATTAAAAAGTATTTTTAGCCATTAAATGATTTATAACAACAAACAGAATAGTCTATTTTTTACGCTCTTTGAAAGTATCTTGAATATTAAACAATTCATAGTAGAGAACTGAATGATTGATTTTTACTGCAATTAAAATGTGTTTTTTGCATTGAATTATTTAGAAATGGTAACAGAATGGCAGATTTTATGAGGGGTGTCACCTATTTCTGGTATAGAAAAGCGGCTGATTGAAGCTGATTTTACGGTAGTATTCCATGCTTTTCTCACACAAAGATACGCTTCTTTTCGTCTTCAAAAGATCAAAAAACGCCGTTTTTCCGGAGACTTTTTATTCAAGTTATCAACATTTTATAATAATAACTTATCAACATATTGTTAATAACTCGTCAAATAGTTTTAATTCTATTCATTTTTCAATGTGTTATACTTTTTAACGATTGTTAATAACTTATTCATTATTTGTCTATAATGAAGTGTAGACAGCGGCTTTTTTTGGTGTCATAATAGTGGTGTTTTCAAAGTTATGAACAGGATTTGAACAAGGTTTCAATAGGATTGCGTGGTAGAAGATGCCGTTAACAGATCAATTTACAGCTGAAACGCTGTGGCAAAATATTCTTGATTATCTCACCAGTCAGCTCTCTGAACTGACGGTTATGACGCATATTGGTACGAAAAGCAAAGGGGTTGCCTTAACCGATGATACCTTGACGGTTGAGCTGTACGAAGACAAAGACGAAAATGAGCTTCAGCAGAAATTCGGTTTTTTCATTCGTGCGGGATTAACTTCTCTTTCTGCGCCGCCCCAGATGAAGGTGGTTTTCCGCACCAAACAGCCTGAAAAGGTCGCGCCAATCCCCTCAGCACCAGTGCAGCAGACAGCGCCAGCAAATGATGGTTCGGAAACGCTGGATCCCTCAATGACCTTTGATTTCTTTGTACAGGGACCCAATAACACCTTCCCACTGACGATGGCACGTTATGTTGCCACCAATACAGCCAACCGTGCTGAATCCAAAATTAATGAAGATTTGAACCGTACCAATCCGCTCTTCCTGCATGGTCCGACCGGGGTAGGTAAGACCCACCTGATGCACGCCATCGGAAACCTGGCTAAAAAACTCAATCCCAGCCTGGTTGTGCGCTATACCACCACCGAAAATCTCCTTAATGAATACGTCAAATCGTGGACAAATGATGTCACCCAAGAAGCCTTCCGCCAGAAGTTTCGCACCGTAGACATCTTGCTGGTCGATGATATTCAGTTTATGGCCAAAAGAGAAGGCCTTCAAAAAGAATTCTTCAACATCTTTAATGCGCTCAAAGATAATCACCGCCAGATTGTGATGACCAGTGACCGCGCGCCAAAAGACGTGCCCGATCTGATGGATCGTCTGGTGAGCCGCTTTGAAAGTGGCCTCTGCGCCGATGTGGATATGCCCGCCTACGAAACGCGCCTCAACATCCTCAAAATGAAACTGCGCGCCACACCGGAAGTAGCCCTGAGCGATAGCGTCTTAGACTTCATTGCACAAAAAGTCACCAGCAGCGTACGAGCACTGGAAGGCGCACTCTCCAGCACCGTCAACTACGCGCGAATGTTCCCCGGCAATAAAGAAGCCGTCACAGTCGAAGTCCTCGAAAAAAGCATTTTGAAAAACTTCATTGCCGAAGAAGACTCCATCATCAAACTCTCCTGCAATGACATTCAAAAAGCTGTTTGCTCCTACTACAACATCTCCATTCAGGATATCAACAGCAAAAGCCGCGAACAGCACATCGCCATCGCCCGACAAGTCGCCATCTTCCTCTGCCGCAAACTGACCGATTGCTCCGCCACAGAACTGGGACACGTCTTCAACCGCACCCACGCGACCGTGCTCTACGCCTGCAACACCGTCTATGCCCTCTTCAAGGAAAACGACTCCAAAACGGTCATTGCCCTCAAAACCATCGCTTCCAAACTCGGTCGCACCATCTCCGACCTGAGCTAAGCACCAAACATCACCCAGTTTTTCCTCCAAAAGCCAAGCGCCCACGGAAAAACACATCCCACATCCCGATGCCGTTTCACCCCGAAACCATCGGGATGCGTTTTTTTACACACCCCATCTGCACCGCCATTACGATGACAGGGATAAAAGGGAGGATAGGTAATCCGCCGCCATTACAAGGCTTGAAGCCCACTTTGCTTTTTTTACCAGTCACACTTACATATGGCTTCACACAGGCTCGTCACCTTTCTGCCGCCACTTCAGGGTCTGAGCTGTTTGAAACTACGCTGGCAGTGATTTTCAATTTCGCTGAAATTGCCACCTGTCTTTCGCTGAAATTGACGGGCAATTTCGCTGAAACTGCACCCTGTCTTTCGCTGAAATTGAGTGCAGGTTCTAATCAAACCGTTTCAACATCCCGAAAGAGGCTTCGGTGCCTGGGGCTTCTTTTGAAAAATCATTTTGCTGCTTCTTTTTTGGCCTTAAGCGATCTCTTTTTCTAAAATAAAGCGTTGAAAAAAGAGTAAAAAACCGTATTTTTTGGCCTCTTTACCCCCTTTTTTTACTCTTTTTGACCCAAAAATACCTACTTTTCCAAACCAATCGGTCAAGTTATCGACAAATTGTTAATAACTTGTCAATAAGTGTTTAGTAACCTTTCAAAAAAATGGACGTAAGAGGTTCGTTTTCTTAAACTGAAACATTGAAATATCAATGAGTTATGCAAGGTGAAAAGTGTGATACATCTAAAATAAGTCTTTCTATTTCAATAACTTATTTTACAAACAGCGACTTTTTCCCTTAAAATGGCATTTTGTGGTCAAAACTTTTCAACAATGCCCTTTTCTTCAGGATGTTAATAGCCTAAATTGTTAATAACTTGAATAAAAAAGCATCATAATTTGTCAAAAAAGTAGGAGTTATTAACAGATCCATGCCTCTTTTCTGAGTTTTTTAACAGGATGTTGTGAGTTTTTTGAATTTCATCATCGCTTTTTCAACAGCAAAATCTGTCATAACTCACGGAAAAATCAATCACATCGCAGAGTTATTTGAGTTATCAACAGCACTATATCTATTCTTTTCATATTTATTTACCGGGTGTTGATAATAAAAAGTCGGCTTATGGCTGTTTGGCATTTAGGCAAGCTTCATTAAGTGAATCGCTCAGCTGCGCTGCTGCTAATCTTGCAGAGCAAGATGGGTAAGGGTGGCGTTTTGAATGGGAATAGCTGCAGTGCGATGTTCATCTGAATGACAGATTGAGGCTTTTGCGAGGTAATGCTTTTCAGATAGGGGAATCTTGAAATTCAATGGATGAATGGAGCGCATTGGAGTGTTTTTTGATATACTACACGTATTCTTTTTAAGGAGTGATGAGATCCATGAAGTTTACCGTTATCCGCAGTCGTTTTCTTGAGCTGTTGGCCACTGTGCAGAGCGTTGTGCCCAATAAGCCGTCGTTGCAAATTATTTCCAATGCAATGTTTGAAGCCTTTGAAGACGGTTCGATTACCTTGACGGCAACGGACCTGGATCTCTCGGTGCGGTCGACGTTGAGCACTGATGTGAAGGTGGATCAGCCCGGCAGCACCACGCTTCCGGTACGCAAGATTGTGGAAATTCTGCGTATGGCGCCGGAGGGTGAAGTCAGCTTTGATATTGGTGACGATGATACCGCGCGTATCATCACGCCTGCTGCCAAGTATCGCGTGATCGGTATGAAGACGCATCAGTTCCCGGTGATTAAGGAACCCGATGACACTGCGCGCACCTTTACGATTGATCGCGCCATTTTCCGCGAAATGCTCCGCAAGACTTCTTACGCTGCCAGCACCGATGAAACGCGCCGTGTGCTGACAGGTGTCTGCTTGCGCTTCCGCGATAACAAGCTGACGATGGTCGCTACTGATGGTAAGCGCCTCTCTTTGGTGGAGCAGGAAATTGAATTCCCGGCGGAAAGTGCCTGTGAAATGATTCTCCCGCCCAAGGCTGTTGCCGAACTCTCCCGTTTGCTCGGTGGGGAAGGGGCAATGCAGATTATCGGTCAGCCCGGCCAGATCCTCTTTGATTGCGGCAACTTCCGCTTTTACAGCAAGCTCATTGAAGGCGTTTACGTTTCCTATGAAGCCGTCATCCCCACCTCCTGTGACGAACGCGTCACCGTGAATCGCAACGAGCTCATCTCCTCCATTCAGCGTGTGGCCATCATGTCCAATGACAAAGCCCACGCCGTGCGCCTGGCCTTCTCGGACGGTTCGCTCACCCTCTCTGCCAATAACACCGAAGCTGGCGAAGCAAGTGATGTACTGCCCATCAAATATGCAGGCCGTGCCCTGAGCGCAAACTACAATCCCACCTACATCATGGATTGTATCCGCAATCTCGATACGGAAGAAATCACCTTTGAACTCAATGAAGGCACCGGCCCGGCCGTCTTAAAGAGCGCAGGCGTTCCCTTCCTCAGTGTGGTGATGCCGCTGCGCATTCCAGTCTAATTTCTCATGTTACAGCATGACATGAGTGCCTCTTGGGCGTAAGAGAGCATCTTACGCCCGTTTTTTTTTCAGCCAATTCCTCTTAAACAGGTGCCATTACCGCAGCGCAGATCCGCTGACGCCGTGGCGCAGAAGCACCCTTTTATGTTCATAACCTGCCCGTCAAACACCTTATGAACAACCTTATCAACAATTAACAGTCAAAAGCAATTCTCCTGAAAAATGTTGATAACTCCTGTTAATAACGTGCTGATAAACCCTGTAATTAAAAGGTTATCAACACCTTTTTAACAGTGAAAAGATTGATATATCAATGGCTTTTGATGTTCTTTACAATTTATCAACAACTGTTAATAATTTGATTATAAAAATGTTTACAAAATGTTAATAAAACACATTCATATCAAGTTATTAACGTTATCAACAGAGTTATCAACAATTGTTAATAAATTGTTAATACATTTCCCTTGAAAAAGGGAGCAGGATTGCGTTATTCTAATGTCCGAATGAAAACCTTGGGTGAACAAATTAAAACAGCGCGTTTACAGCGTCACCTCAGCCAAAGTGCGTTAGCACGGCAGGTGGGGTGTAAACAATCGGCCCTCTCGATGTTTGAAGGGGGAAGGTCCACTGCGCTCAGTGCTCAGGTTATCGGTAAAATCTGTGATACGTTAGGTTTACTGCCGCCCACTGCTGCCGAACTCTCCGCAGAAGATGAAACCCTGCGGAATCGTTTGCAGCACGGCGAAAGGGTCTTTTGCCCTAATCCTCAATGTCCCTGTAATCTGCCGATGACCCTCGGCAATCGCGTGATTCTGGTGCCAAAAGCCCACCATGCGACAACTGGCGAAATTCACTGCGGCTGGTGCGGTGAAGTGTTGGAGCGCCGTTGTCCGGAATGTGGAGCGGCTATCAATCCGGGTGCCTTCTGTGCACAATGCGGATCAGCCTATCTGGCAGATGTTCCGGAAACAGCAGATCCACGCCGCGTGGCACAAAGTGAGCGCATTTTAGCCTGGAGCGAGGCCTGATCTTCAGGTAAGCACAGCACCCACTGCGGTTAACCCACGATTTTCATTCATCCCCTCTTTGCGGAAAACCTCACGTCTTCCGTGAAAGGTGTTAGCGGTATTCTTATACATTACTGGTCACATGAAACACACAAACGAAAGAAGTCTGTTATGTCTATCTACACCTCCTATGACACGGCTTGCCGTGTGCTGCGCGCACCGCGCCGTTTACTCTGTCTGCCTTTACCGGAAGGTTTCAAGGCTCCCGTTACACCCGCCTCGGAATCCATCTTAGCCGAGCGCATTGGTGACCTTCTTGGAATCGCCACACTTACCTCCAGCATCCACCGTTTGGGCGCCAATCAATGGTTGATGGCCTTTTTCCATGGTCAAACCACCCGTCATCGGGCCGCCACTTACGAAAATGGCCGCCCCGGAGCCGTCACGTACACCCCCAGACAAGTAGCTTTAGTCGTGGCAGATGCCGCCAATGGTCTTCTCTATGTGTCGGCTACCAACCGAGCACACAGCACCGCTCTCCTGCCGGCACTGAATGGAACGCTCTTCCCTAATCGGCCCATCGGGATGCCCTTTCAGGCTTTCTGCTTCGATCTTAATATTCTACCGATCTTGCGTCAAAACGAACGTCATCCTCAGGAGAATCACTATCCCTGGCGAAATCTAACCCTGAAATCCATCACTTGGAAAGAAGCCGGGTTGAATTCACCTATCAGTAAAACCGTTTGGTGTGCCGATGGCTTTGAAGCTTTGGAGCTGCAATCCTTCATTTGGCCACGCCATCTCCTGACTGCCGGATTAGCTTTCCAACCCGAAGGCGGCCGCACTCAGTTCAGCGTTGATTTTGCTCATCAGCAAAGTCTGCTCCGTGCCTCCCTCTCGCCGAAGACTCTTGATGGATTAGCGGCTCTGATTCGGCTCTGCACCCATCAGAATACCGCCAGAGTGCAATTATAAGGGGGATTCAAAATGATGTCTGATGACTTTCATTTTCCCTACATGGTGCAATTGCTTCAAACGGTTGCACCGCCATTTCTGCCGCGTCTTTGCACCTGTCGCGCCACTCCTGATGGCAAAAAGAGCTTTCTGCTCCAGCCAACAGGAAAACTGGACGTGCTGCGTGCTGCCAAAATGCTCCGCCAAAACGATGCAACCTTTTGTCTGTTGCTTGACCTTCCGAGTGTTCCGGGCAATATCACCGCGGCGGATTTGCAGAGTTGGGCTGATGAAGCCGCTCAACTTAGCGGCCTTCCCATCTCTCTAAACCACCCAAATGCGCCCTTTTGTTGTGGCGATCAGCCCTGTTGCCGTCAGCATTTAGAAACGATTACCCGGGAGCATTTGAGCACGCTCTCCGAACTCCTCGGGCGCACCACTTCGCTGGATGCAGCCATTGACGGAGCCTTTCCGTTTCAAAACTATCGTCATCGCCGCCTGCTGCAAAATTGGGCACATCGAGAAGACCCCGACATTCCGGGGAAACCCATTCGCCATCGCACCCTTGCTCAAGTCTTTAAGATTAAAGAACGTCAGGTGTACAAGATTCTAAAAAGCTTTGAAGAGGCCAATCCCGACCTCTTTGCCAAGCTCAAATACCTCCGTACCACTCGCTATCATCGCACCGGTGCCTACCGTATTCCCTGAAAACTGCAAGCATTATTTTTGGAAATCTTATCCCTGATAAATCCTCCCTGCGCCGCTTTACCGCGGCGTTTTTTTTTTATAACGAGCGCATGCGCCACTGTGGCGTAGTCACACTGACGCAGATTTGGCGCTTTTTTGTCTTTTGGTGTCGGTTTTTGCCCTGTTGAAAACTTTTTTTGAGTGGGCGGTTTTTGTGAGTGGTTTTTGGGCGTTTTGACCTCAAAAGTGCCGTTTTTGAAGCGGTGTGCTTTTTATTGTAAGTCTTTGAGTGTCAGTGAGTTATGCTGAAAATTGGCTGAAATGAACTTGGCTACAGCGGCTTCCTTTGGGTAAAGTGACCGAGTAATCAACCCGATTTGGCCTGTTGATAAGTCCAATGTCGCTGAAAGACAGGTGGTAATTTCGCTGAAACTGCGGTTGAATGTCGCTGAAATTGAGGGGCGTTTTCGCTGATATTTTGGCGCAAAAATGCCGCGTTTTCGTCTTAAAATTGTTGATAACTTTCTTTACAAAGGGCTGCGTGATTTGCCAGGATGGCACGCCTGTGCTATCATCTCGATAGGCGAGCGATGGAAGTGCGAAAGGGCACCCTGCGGGTGAATGAGTCGCGCGAGGTGCGAAGG
>JAFTHG010000176.1 GCA_017457555.1 Kiritimatiellia bacterium
TCAAAATGAGCCGTGCGCGAGAAAAAGTCAAAGAGTTGCATTGATGTAATGCTATACGCCTGCGACAAAACCGCCAGATCGCGCGCTAACGTATCCGGGCCACACGAAATATAAACGAGCCGTTCCGGCAAGTTCTCCAATATATTCTGACGGACAGCACCCGAAAGACCATCCCGTGGCGGATCAACAATCCACGTATCGGCAGGTGGCAATTGTTGCGGTAAACACTCACTTGGAGCGCACCGATAATCCGCCTTTATCCCTAATCGCTTTGCATTTTCTTTTGCTGATTGCACAGCTGACGGTGTGGTTTCCAAACCGAAGATTTCACGTGCGCCGGCTTGTGCTGCCACAAATCCGAAGAGTCCTGTTCCGCAATAGAGGTCAAAGACGCGCTTGCAGCCCTGAACACCTTCACGAAAAGCATCCAGAAGTAATTCCGCGCTCGCCAAATTCACCTGAAAAAAGGCATCTGCCGCAACGGATAGCGTCAGACCCGCCAAACACTCTGTCAAGCGTCCTTGTGGTGCTTCTCCCAAACCTACGTGTACACCATCTTGCGGTGTAAAGCGGAAGGTCACCCGTTCTCCGGGACGCACTTTCCGCAGAGCAAAACGATCGGCACGGAGTTGAGCTAAAAAGGCATTAATTGCGGGCTGTGACAAGGGACAGTGAGGCGTGTCTTCCACCGTGCGATTGTCGTCACCGATATACCCTAATCGCCGCCCATCCCAGTGCAACGTCAGTTTATTGCGATAGTGCAAGGGTTCTGGAGCCGCCACAGGCGATTTCAAGTCCGGCACCTCCAAGCGCCCGATCCGCCACAACAATGTCTTCAATTGGCGTTGTTTTAAGGCGACCTCCTCAGCATAGTCCAAGTGAGCATAAACCATTCCGGGTACCGGCGTAACAGGCGAAACAATCCGATGTGGCGAAGGCTCCATGACATCCACCAGACGTGCACGTGCAAATCGCTTCTTACGGCTGACAATCTCAATCTCCACGCACTCACCCGTAAAGGCTCCCGGCACAAAGATGACACCCTCATCTGACCGTGCAACACCTGCACCGCCATAGCCGACATCCTGAATTGTTACGCGCATCGCCATATCTGCCCTTTAAGCCAAGGCCGTAAAGATTTGCCCACCCCAGCGAATGCCATCTGCAAATTGTTCTTTGGAGTAGGACTCATTCGGACAATGAATGCGATCTTCCTGCATTCCAAAGCCCACCAGAAGCGGCGCTGCACCTGTAATATCACGTAATCGTGCCACAATCGGAATGGAGGCTCCCTCCCATGTCAGGACTGCTCCACGCGAATCAAAGGTATTCAGTAAGTCGTGGGCAATCCGCATAACCGGACTATCGATAGGCAACCGGAAGCCGGGTTCACATCCGGTCAAATCCGTCAATTCCAACGTTAAGCCACGGGGACAATGCTGTTCAAAATGCACCTTCAAACACTCCCATACATGTGCGGGACTCTGCCCCGGCACCAATCGGCAGGAAATCTTTGCAATCGCATGCGTTGGAATAACCGTTTTCGACCCCGGCCCGCCATAACCACCATGAATACCATTAATTTCAACCGTCGGCCGGAAGGCATTGCGAACAATTGCCGGCACGCCACGTTCGCCTCCCACCGGCAATACGCCAATCTCACGCACATAGGCATTCTCATCAAATCCAGCCTCTGTCGCAAGGGCAAATTCAGCCTCAGTGGGGTCTTCAATCCCATCACAGAAGCCCTCTACTGCAATGGCACCTGTCGCGGTATGCAGCGAAGCCACCAGTGCTGCCATCCCCTGTGCGGGATTCGGCGCCACGCCTCCATGCTGCCCCGAGTGCAAGTCATACTTCGGCCCCCGTAATGTAACAGTAAAATGGATCACGCCACGCAAGCCCGCCACAATTGCCGGACGCCCCGAGGCATCTTTCCCTGTATCAGCGACCAACAAAACATCGGCAGCCAAGCGCTTCCGGAGGTCATACGCCGCCTCTGCCAAAACGCCACTGCCGCTCTCTTCCTGACCTTCCAGAATAATCTTGATGGAGGGTAAGACGTCCCCATGCTCAATGGAGGCGCGCAATCCCTGCAAAACGGAGAACCACTGCCCCTTATCATCCTGTGCGCCACGTGCATAGATGCGCCCATTGCGCTCTGTCGGCTCAAATGGTGGCGTTTCCCAAAGGTCTAGCGGATCCACGGGTTGCACATCATAGTGCCCATAGACCAACACCGTCTGCTCGGATTGCGTGCTGGCTCTCTCAGCAAAGACCAAAGGTGGCAACGCCTTATCGGGCTGGATTAATTCAGCCACAAAGCCCAGTTTCGTTAAAAAGACCTGAATCCATTCGGCACACGCCACACAATCACCTGTGTGATCCGGGTCAGCCCCGATCGTTTGAAAGCGCAACAGTTCATAATAGTCCGCTTCAATTTCGGCCTGATGTGCCTGCATCCATGTATCAAGTGCTTCACGCATCATCTGAAATCACCTCTCTTTTTCCTCAATAAGGCAAGTCAAAATCAATAAACGTCACATCCAAATCCGTCTGTCCGGCCAACCATTCGCCCAATGCCCGCACACCAAAACGCTCCGTTGCATAGTGCCCTGCGAAATAAGCATTCACCTTCAGCTGCCGGGCCAAATTGTAGGCCACAAGATTCATCTCGCCGCACAAATAGGCATCCAAACCCTCGGCTGCGGCCTGTTCCACCCCTTCAGGCGCACCCCCGGAGCAAATCCCCACTGTTCGAATCACCTCTGGGCCGAAGTCCAAGCGTTCCAACCGCGGATTCCTGACCACGCGATTGATCTGTGCCACAAATGCATCCCGCGACAGCGGCTCTGGCAAGGTTCCGGAAAACCCGATCTTTTGCCCGTGATAATCCAGAAAACGCGTCAGATGCTGAAGATTCAGCGCCTTGGCAATCTGTGCATTATTGCCCAATTCCTGATGGGCATCCAGTGGCAGATGCGCACCGTAAACTGCCAGATTCAACCGCATTGCACACGCCAGCAGCTGATAATTCAGGCCCGTTATCCGTGCTAACGAATTTCCCCAGGAGAACCCATGGTGGACGATCACCATCTGTGCGCCCTGAGCCGCCGCAGCTTCAAAGGTTTCAATAGAAGCATCCACAGCAGTGGCCACTCTATTGATCGGTCCCTGATTCTCCAACTGCAACCCATTATTGGAAACATCCTTGTAGGCATTCAGCGAGAGTTCTGCATCCAATCGCGCTGCAATCTCATGGCACGTCATGATTTTCTCCAAAAAAGCCGCGGCATGTCCCCACCCCGCGGCATCAATCTCACCTGTTTGTCCGGCTCAATTCCAGCCTACGACTTCAGGCACGCGAAATGCCGTCCACTTCTCCTGACGGCCCTCTGACGTAAAGACCATACTCCGATACGCCTGATCATTAAATGTCGCCACGCGCAACGCCATATCCACATCCACGCATGTCGGCTGCACCTTCTTCCCGGCACGATCTGCCACAATCATTGCGGCGAAATCGCGATAGGCCCCTGCCAATGCCGCAATGTACGCCGCATCGTCACCATAGGGTTCGCCAAAACGATTAGCTCCCTGAGTCGGCACTGCCGCCTGCCGGATAGTATTCACCTTAACTGCACCATCTGGCGCAACCACCGACCACGTATTGCCCGTGGACTGCTTCCAGTGTACAGAGCCCTTGTCACCATAAATGGAGAGCGAAATACCATCCGCCTCACCCAGGGCAATCTGACTGGTGGCAATCATGCCCAAAGCGCCATTGTTGAAACGCAGTAAGACCGTCGCATCATCATCCAGCGTACGCCCGGCCACAGCAGGACGCCCCACCGCGCACAGAGCCGCCATCTCCAGACCTGTCGCCCATTCTGCCAGAAAAGCACACGACCCGGCCAAATCATAAATCGCACCTGCCGCACCGCAACGCTTCGCATCCACGCGCCACCCGGCACTGCGATTCCCGGCAGTCTCTAAGCGAACGCCCATCCATCCGTGATAATACCGCGTATCCACACGGCGGATATTGCCAATGCCCGCATTTAAAACAAACTCACGCAACTTCTTCAACGCCGGATAGAACGGAAAGACATACGCCGTGGCATAAATCTCTTTACTCATCAGCGTGCGGCGCTTCAGATTCTGCGCCTCATCCATATTGCAACTCATCGGCTTTTCGGAAAAGACCGGGAATCCTGCATCAAATGCTGCCATCGTCACAGGATAATGCATATTATTCGGAGCCGTAATCGTCACAAAATCAATGCGATCCTCGCCGGTCACCTTCGTTTCTCGACGAAACATCTCACGATACACGCCATACACACGCGTCGGATCCAGACCCAACGCCTTTCCCGTTTCAATCGAACGCTGCCGCGTCGAACCGAACGCACCACAGACGAGCTCCAAGCAACCGCTCGCCTCAATAGCCGCACGATGAATCCGGCCGGCCAACGCATCGTGGCCACCGCCGACCCTTGCGA
>JAFTHG010000177.1 GCA_017457555.1 Kiritimatiellia bacterium
CTTGCACAATGGCATACCCATGGAATAACGCCTGCAATCCTGCAAAAGGCATCGCTCGCATTAGATGCGCCATGGATCAAAACAAAACTCACGATGCACCATAATCCAGAAGAGGCTTTCCCAACCACTGCGCTTGACCTCTCCCTTGATGCAGGTGCGGCCTTCCGCTTATTGCGCCCACTCAATCTATTGCCATCGAACTTGAATCATCTTTCCGGTCACCTTGCGCTCACCTCTACCCTACGCCCCGCTGAAGCCAAACGCCTTCACGCCATTTGTTCTCTCACCAGTAAAGCACTCTCCTGCGCTTATGATGGCAAAACGGTCACACTATCACCGGCACTCACTGCCGACATTTTGTTTGATCCCACTCAACCCCTCGCAGCAGAAATTCGCCAGCTCAAAGCAAATGCACCCGGAATTGCAATCAATGGCAGCGGCACGCTCACAAATGGCGCACTTTCAGTCGGCTTCCAATCTGCGCCATTCTGGACTGCATTCGCCCCACTAATCGGCAATTATCCGTTACAATATCCCGTTGAAGCAACCTTTGAGATTCGCGCACTTTCACAACAGGTGGAAGCAAGCCTTGCCCTCCATAACGCAAACACACGCCTTGGTGAAGCGACATTAAAAGTTGACGCCTTCAATCCTCTGGACTACACCTTCAAAACGCTGAAGTTGAATACGTCGTGGCACCTCTCGCCTCTTGCGAAAGTGGTGGGCGGTTTACCTGAAACAGCCTCCCTTTCCGGTGACCTTTACGCCAACCTTGCCGCAACAGGAGCCTTGAATAATCTTACTGCCAACCTCGCTTTCTCGCTCCAGAACATTGCCCTTGCAACGACAGCCTGGTCCATTCGTGAGCCGCTTCTTGCAGAAGGCCGCTCCACACTGACGTTGAAAGAGAAACAACTGACCGCCACCAACATTACCCTATCCTCTCCCATCATGACGTTGCTCGGCAATGCTCAAGCCCATTTTGAAGAGCATTTTCCTATCTCTGCCGACTTGAAAGGAACGCTCTCCCCTTCAAAAGTATTCAAGGACTGGCGCATTTGGGGAAAGAATGAAACTCCATTCAAATTGGATGGCACCATCGACTACACTATTACGGCAGAAAAACCCAACGCCACACTTTCCCTGCAAACAGACCTATTGAGCGATACGTTCACAATCCTGCCAGACAAAGCCGACGCCATCCCACTTCCGTTCAATCTCAACGTGAACCTCCTGCAATCGCCCTCGCAACTCCAGCTCAACGCCTGCACGTTCGCAATGAAGGGTTTATCATTAACAAGTACCGGAGCCTTCTGCCCCGACACGGGGCTGCTCGCCATAAAGGGACAACTCACGCCCGATTTTGATACCCTTTTCGCGACCCTTCCGCCACTCGCGAAACAACGCGACACCTTTGCGGTTTCAGGGAAACATACGCGCGATTTCTCCTTTGAAGCGCCACTATTGCAAGGTCTTCCGGGCATCTTCAATTATGGAAAAGCAGCAGCAGAACTCTGCTTTGACACCGTAACGGTGCCAGGATTAGATATTCCACAAGGCCTTGTTTCGCTCACCTTGCAGGATGGTGTCGTAGCGTTAAATGGCGATGTTCAGGTCAATGGTGGCCGCGTCTTTATCCAGCCCCGCCTCAATCTCAGTGGGGATACGCCTGTTCTATTCTGGAAAGAGCAAGGCAAAGTGCTCGACAATGTTCACCTTACGCAAGCACTTTTTGATACGGCATTGGGAGGAATCAATCCCTTACTTGCAGGCTCTGCCAATCCGTCCGGCTCCATTTCACTGACGTGTAACCACCTTTATCTTCCATTAACCGAACGCTTCCTCAGCGATCTCGAAGCCTCCATCCTATTAGAAACCAACGCTTGCCAACTCAAACCCAATGGTGCTGTTCAAAAAGTGCTCGCAATCGTTGCCAAAAATGACGAGTCTTTGCGTTTAGACGATCAGAAAATTGCACTTTCAATCACCGAGGGTAATCTTAAAGCAGACCCCATCACCATTCGGGTTGAGAACCTGAAATTCATCTGTCAGGGACAAACCAATCTGTTAACGCAAGCGATTCACTACACCCTTACCGTTCCGCTTAATGAAAAACTCGTCGGAAAATCTCTGGCAAAATCCATAAAGGCCGGCGAAACGGTCACCCTCCCCATCACAGGAACCATCCAAAAACCCCAGTTAGACACTTCGCCACTTGTACAAGTCTTTACGGAAACGGCGGTTAACAGAGCAAAGGACAAACTCTCCAATAAATTGGAACGCGCCCTCCAAAAGCGCGTAACAAAACAAAAAGCGAAGCCGTCATCCTCCTCAAAAGCCTCACCAAAGAAAGACACAGACGCATTGGAAGATGCGCTTCGCAGTCTGTTTGGCAACTGATTGAAAGGTGCACGTAATGGCTGATTGGAATATTCGTCCGCGCGCCATGCAATGTTCTGCTTGCGGTAAACCCTTTGAACCGCAAATGACTGGATACTCCTTTTTACTGACGGTCGGCGAACAGTACGAGCGAAAAGACCTCTGCTCGGATTGTTTTAAGGTCAATCATTCCCCAAAAGATCCGCTGACGTCGGCCGGATGGAGCTTTACTGTCCCCAAAGAATCCGGGAAAAACAACAAGAAAGAAGTCGCAGTTCAAAAAGAAACCGCAATCCAGTTACTACGAAAACTCATTACACGAGCTCAACCGGAAGATTGTGACGTCATCTACATTTTGGCGATCTTACTTGAACGCAACAAACAATTTATCGAACGCGATGTCTTACACTCCAATGACGGAAAAACGGTTCGCCTCTACGAATTTCGTCCGACAGGTGAATTCTTTTCAATCGTTGCCCCCACTATCCAACCCGAACGTCTGCCCGATGTTCAACAACGTGTCATCGCACTTTTAGAAGGACGTGAAACCCTTGCCACCGAATCGCCCTCGAAACCTGCCCCAAAAGTCAAACGCTATCTGCGCGCCTCTTTTCACCACACATCCCGTGTTAAACGCTTTCGGAAACCTTTCTAAATGAATACTTGGCTCAATACGCTCGTTTGTATCCTTGCAATTACCCTTTTAACGCTTCTCATCTGGTTCTGGAACAGAGGCACACAGCGGCGACGTTTCAACCGCACCTTTCCCAAGACGCCACACGCATTCTGGACGCCACAGACCGCGCTCTTCCTCGCGGCAATCGAAAAGGCCTACGCCCTTCCCTTCGGCTGGGCAAAACGTCTACCGCCACAAACCACACCCATGGGCCTTTATCTCGTTCTCTATCCTGAACATTGTATCTACGATGATTGCGAAAACGAACGTTTTATCAAGGCATTACACTTTCATCTTAAATTAAAAATGCCCAAAGATCCACTCACTCAAACCTTTGAAACGCTTGCGCTTTGCTGGCAGGAAGCTATTGACTGCGACACCACTGCTTCCTGTTCCAAGTAAAAGGAGCCTCTTATGCCTTCCACCGGGAAACTCATCGTTATTGATCTCATGCCGATTCTCTATCGCGGTTACTTTGTCTTTTTAAGTAAACCGCGCCGCACTGCAGATGGCATCAACACCTCCTCCATTTCATTGTTAGCCTCCACGTTAGAACAACTCATCCGGAAATTCCAACCGACCCATCTGGCGATCGCGATGGAAAGTAACACTCCGACCTTCCGGCACGAGCGTTACCCGGAGTATAAGGCTCAACGTGAAAAAATGCCGGAAGACATTGCTGCCGCCATTCTACAAGCACAAGAATTGGCGACCGCCTGGGGAATTCCATTGATTCAAATGGATGGCTATGAAGCCGATGATATCCTTGGCACCTTAGCTTCACGTGGCGTAGCGGCAGGACTGGAAGTTATTATCGCCTCTCCCGATAAAGACTTGGGGCAACTTGCAGAAGAAAAGATTCTCATTTACCGCCCCGGTGATGCAGAACCTCTCACCGCAGAAGCGATTGCTCAGCAGTGGCAAATCCCGACCGCCGCCAGTATGATTGACTATCTGGCTTTGGCGGGTGACTCAAGCGATAATATTCCGGGTGTTCCCGGCATTGGCCAAAAGACGGCTATCAAGCTGCTTCAAACGTATCACTCATTGGAGAATCTGCTCGCAAAAGCAGATGAAGTCAAGGGAAAGACAGGCGAAATTCTGCGGCAAAACCAAGACAAAGCGCGTTTGAGCAAAGAACTCGTCACCATTGTGCGTGATGTTCCCCTCCCAATTGACTGGGATGCGCTCAAAGTCCCTGTGCCAAAGGCAGAAACACTTGCCCCTGTGCTCAAACGGTATGAACTGAAAAAAGTCGCACTACAGTTAAACATCCCACTCGATGTCATTGACGCACAGGACTGCTTCAACTTTGATGCTCCGGAAGCCCCAAAAGCTGAGACCTACCAATTCACAACCATTAGCACTGCCGATGACGCTGCCCACGTTGCTGCCACACTCGCAACGTTGCCCGATGTCGGCTTTGCATTCATCAATGACACTTCAACCAACCGATGCGCGTGTGCGTTTGCCACCCCCGATAACAAGGGGTGGTTCATCCCATTAGATGCCACGTTCAATGCGACACCGCCTCTTCTCGCTCCCTTCTTACCGCTTCTGACCACCGCCTCAACAATCAAAATTATCCATGGTGCCCGCGCCTTCAAGACCTACTTTTGGAACCTTACAGGGCAAACGCCTGTAGCACTCCGCGACACATTGTTGGAGCATTACCTCTTTGCCGCTACGGAACGGCACGATTTGGCTGATGTCGCGATTGCACTCTTAAATAAACGGCTTCAATTCCCAATCAAACCTGCCGCCGATGCGTTTGACACCTCACTGGAGAAAGCGCTTCCCGAAGCGGCCTTAACCGCTCTGCAACTGCATCATACGCTCTATCCGCAGTTGGAAGCAATGCAATTGACCCACCTGTTAGAGCACTGTGAAGAACCGCTTGCCGATGTCTTACTCGCCATGGAGCGTACCGGCGTCCGCATTGACCTGATGGCATTGCGTCAATTCCGTACAGAACTTGAAAGTGAAATCATCCGTTTGGAATTAGCCATTCGGGAGTACACAGGAGCAGGCATCAATCTGGCATCACCCAAACAAGTTGGCGAATTTCTTTTTGGCGAATTAAAACTGGATCCGGATGTCAAGCGTACCGCCCGTGGTCAATTCCCGACAAATGAAGAACTGCTGCTCAAACAACGCGACAAGCACCCGATTGTTGACCTCTTATTGGACTGGCGTGCCTGTGTGAAGTTGAAGAATACCTATGTTGACCGTTTACCGGATCACATCTCACCCGATGATGGACGCATCCACACCACCTTCCATCAAACACTCACCGATACTGGACGCCTCTCCTCTTCTGACCCTAATTTGCAAAACATTCCGGTTCGTTCCGAACGTGGTCAGCGTATCCGTGCGGCCTTTGTCTCCCGTGCTGACGATTGGGTACTGCTCTCTGCCGACTATTCACAGGTGGAATTGCGCCTCATGGCGGCGATGAGTGGTGATGAACAAATGATTGCCGCCTTCCAACGGGGAGAAGATATCCACGCACAAACAGCATCTGCCGTCTACAATGTGCCGCTTGATGCCGTTACGCCACAACAGCGTGCTCGCTGCAAAATGGTGAATTTCGGAATCTTATATGGCATCTCCGCCTTTGGACTTTCAGAACGTCTCCGTATTCCACGAAGAGAAGCCCAGCAATTAATTGATGCTGTTTTCGCACATTTCCCAGCTGTCAAACAATACATGGAGCATCTGATTGCAGAAGCACGCGAGAAAGGTTATGCCAAAACCCTTTTTGAACGCCGCCGGGCATTGCCGGACTTGAAATCCCGCAATGGTGCCGTTCGTGCCGCGGCAGAACGTATTGCGCTGAATATGCCTATTCAAGGCACGGCTGCCGACATCATCAAGTTGGCAATGGTTCGCCTTCACGAAGCGTTGAAGCAACGCAATCTCCGGACACAGATGATTTTACAGATTCACGACGAACTGCTCTTTGATGTGCCAGAAGACGAGCTCAACATCGTCACGCCGCTCATCCATGAGATTATGGAAAATGTGATTCCTTTGGCCGTGCCATTGCCTGTGGCGATTGCTTCGGCCAAAGATTGGCTGACCGCACACTAATCCATCCCCTCTTCTCGCTGCGAAAGCCCCATAAGATGAAAAAGCTTTCGGCCATTCTTCCCAAGTTTGAACACTTACTTGCCGGCATTTTACCGCGCAAGCATACGCACTTTGCAATGGGAGATTTGCCGATTCCAGTCGCAGTACTAACGGCTGTCGGCTTGCACTCCGGCAGACGGTTGCTCATTGTGCCGACCCCGGAATGCGTTGATCAGGCCATTGCCGATGCAACGGTCTTCTATCCCGGGCTACCCGTGTTGCCACTTGTCCCGGCAGATGACGAAGAAGCACTCCTCACAGGCGAACGCATTGGGCAGGTTCGCACCATCTTGGAAACCGAAAAGCCCTGCTTAATCGTCACCTCCATCCATGCATTGCTGCAACCGGTTCCCAATCCCAAACAACTGACAGCCGTCACGCTTCACCTATCCGTTAATGATGCCTTCCCCTTTGATACACTTGCACAACAGCTTATCCACTTGGGTTACCAGCGTGAAGAATTAGTCGTTGAACCATTAACCTTTGCCATTCACGGTGGTATTTTGGATATCTGGGCCTCAGGCGAGGCTGCTCCGCTTCGTGTTGAATTCTTTGGGGACGACATTGAGAGCATCCGCCGCTTTGACCCTGCTACACAATGTTCAATCAGTCGCGAAACTACCCTTTCAATCCCTCCGGCTCCCAGTGCCAAATTCAAAACCACGCAGTTACTCCCCAAGCTCTCCGATTGTGCTGTTTGCCTTTATGACACGCCGGCAATTGAAGCAATTTTGGAGCAACTTCAACCTGTTTCCTCCTCCAGCACCAATCGTGACTATCTGCATCGCACATTGCAAACCTTTCAAAACCGGGTCTGCTGGATGGGCGAACCCCTGCAAGCGGAGTTGCCTGCCGTAGCGCTGGTCGCGCATCCCGTTAATGGTGTCGGCGAAATCGCGGGCAAAGGTGGCACCCATCACCCCGACTTCTATGCCCGCATCCGCAAAGAACTGCTTCAGGATTTAGACACACGGGCACGCCAGAAAGAGCGCATCTTCATCTGCGTGGATACGGCAGCGGCATACGAATTGCTGGCGCATGAGCTGCCTCCGGACTCACCCATCACGCTCATTCAGGCAGCTCTCAGCGAAGGGTTCTCCTTAGCCAATCTCAAACTCTCGGTCGTTTCGCAACGTGACCTCTACCCTGTTCAACGCACATGGCGTCACGTCCGGCGCAAAACAGCTGTTGTTTCCGGACAACGGCGTGAATATGCCTTTGATGTGGAACCCGGCGAACTCGTAGTCCATCTGTCACACGGCATCGGAAAGTTTGTCGGGCTCACCGAAATTGACCACAATGGCAAACGCATTGAGGTCTTTACGCTGGAATATGCCCACGGCACCAAACTGCATGTTCCGACAACACATGCCCACCTACTCTCACGTTATATCGGCCCCGACAGTCGC
>JAFTHG010000178.1 GCA_017457555.1 Kiritimatiellia bacterium
AACGACAAAAATGATGACGATGCTGTTGACAGAAGAAAGCATCGCACAAGGCCGCATCTCGCGTGATACGGTGATCCCTGTTACAGAAGCTGCGTACAAAATCGGTGGGTCGCAGGTTTGGTTAGACCCTCGGGAATCTTTTCCGCTTTCTGAGCTTTTAAAGGCTATTGCCATTAAATCGGCGAACGATGCAGCGTTTTTGGTAGGTGAATATCTTGGAAATGGCAGTATTGATGCCTTTGTTCAACGAATGAATACGCGTGCGACTCAATTGGGGATGACGCATACCACCTTCTATGACGCCCATGGCTTAGGAGACTCCCAAAAGCGCAACAATTTGGCCTCTGCGTATGATATGGTTTTGTTAGCTGAGCGTCTTTTGGCGTATCCGGAGGTAATGAAACTCGCATCAACCCGAATGGATACCTTCCGTAATGGCAAACTGGAACTGAAAAACCACAACAACTTGGTGTTTAACAATGTTCCCGGTGTAGATGGTTTGAAAACCGGTTACACAGAAGCCAGCGGTTTTTGTGTAACCTTCACCTGTATACGAGATAATCGGCGTCTCATTGGATGCGTGACTGGCTTTAGAACACACAAAGAACGTGATACTTTTTGCCGTGCCTTGTTGAATTGGGGCTATAAACAAAGCAACGCAAAGGCTATCGAATGAGAATCTCCGCTCACAAAAGCTCTGTCGTAAGACGTTTCGTTCAAGTATTCGTTGCAGGAACGCTCTTCTGTATGACCGGTTGTATTGCTGATACGATTGAGTCTCGTGTGCAACAACGCCAAGATTTATTTGAAGCGTATGATGCCACGACTCAGGCTCGTTTGATGCGTGGGCAGATTCGTATCGGTGATGATACCGATGCTGTTTGGTTTGTGTATGGCAACCCCACGCAGAAGATTCGCAGAACCGACGTGAATGGTTTAACGGAGATTTGGATCTATAAAATCCTGAGTTACTCGGATCGTTTAAACCATGCCGTTCGCCCTGTCTATCAAGATGTCGGTGGCCATTTACGGGGTAGTTACTACATCGATGACACCCCAGAATACGAATGGAAAGAAGTCTTGCGCATTGAATTCTCAAAGGGCTATGTGAGTGCGGTTCAATTCAGCGAATAATTTGACTGCCACATTAGTTCAACATAAAAGGGAAGCCGTATGGCTTCCCTTTTATGTAATCAATCATTTTATAATTATGGGGTGCGCCGTCGCCGTGGACGGCTGTTTGAAGTAGAAGTTCCGATATCATTCACTGCGGCCATAAATTGCTGTACATCATCAAAGGCAGAATAGACGGATGCAAAGCGGACGTATGCTACGGGGTCAAGCGTACGTAATCGTTCCATGATTAACTTGCCAATTAATTCTGTTGGCACTTCGACCGCATTGGAACGTTCCAGTTCAAAAATAACATCGTCAATTAACTGATTAATCGCATTACTGGGGATTTTACGCTTCTGGCATGCCGAGAGCAAACCTCGCTCCATCTTAGCGCGATCAAAGAGTTCGCGGCAACCATCACGCTTGATAACGCGTGGCATATGCCGTTCAATGTGTTCATACGTGGTATAACGTGCACCACACAAGAGGCACTCACGACGGCGACGTGTCGCACTTCTATCTGAAGTCGCTCGACTGTCTACCACGCGATCATTATCTTTTCCACAACACGGACAACGCATGGGCTGCCTTTCTTAATGAATTGCAGTAAGTGCTGCTTGAGCGATTGCGGTACCATTCAGTCCATCAACGCGTGTTACAAGACGTGGATCAATGAAGGACCAAACGTGAGGTCTCGTTTCTGCAGCGTAAATAACAACAGGCAACTGTTTACCACTCGGCAACTTCCGTAAAATTTCCAAGACCGCATCAGCTGTCAGTTCTTCTGTATTCAGTGGCATTACCAAGCCCGCCGGACGGCGTGCGATGACAGATTCCACAGCTTCCGGTCCTGTATGAACCACTTCGACGGAGAATCCAGCTTTGCCAAGAGATTCACAAAGGGCATTCGCCCGAATAGGATTGGCTTCAGCAAGCACCAATAATCGGTGGACATCATTGCCTAAAATGAGCGTGTCGCCATGAGGCAGATCACTCTCAACAAAGAGGATACGTTGTACCTCTGCTAAAAGTTCATCCGGATCTGTCGGCTTTGTAAGAAAACCGCCAATTTGCTTGTCCGTAAAGAATTCCGCCAATTCTCCCCGTGCAGTCAAAACCAAAACGGGAACCCGCGTCCGTCCTAAACGATCAGTGATCCGCTCCAAGAAGCCCGTGCCTCCCATGCCTGGCATTCCCATGTCTAAAATGATGAGGTCGGGAAGCATTTCGGTGAGTATCTTTAACGCAATTTCTCCCGATTCAGCACAGGTTACCTCGTAACCGGCACTCATTAAAAAATCACCCAACATCATACGGATGTTTGGATCGTCATCAACGAGTAACAGGTGTTGTACCATAACGGTTGAGTTCACAAAAGGGTAGGGATGAGGGAAGAGACGCGTCCGTTCCCGGACGCGTCTGTGACCAAACCTTAGTCTTCCAAGAAGGCTTTATAGGCTCGGTAGGTCATGTAACAATCAAACTTGGTGGCCGTTTCCCATGGTGCATGCATATTGAATAATGGTACACCAAAGTCAATAACATCCATGCCATAACGTGCCATGTAGAGAGCGATGGTTCCACCGCCACCCTTTTCACAACGACCTAATTCTCCGGCTTGCCACACCACATTTGCCTTAGCAAAGATACGACGCAAGTCTGCAATGAATTCAGCTCGGGCATCTGATGCTCCTCCTTTACCGCGAGCACCGGTATACTTAATCATGCAACCGCCCGCATTCATCTTCGCCATGTTGTTCGGCGAATCCGCAGCCGGGAAGTGTGGATCACTTGCGGCACAGACATCTGCCGAGAGCATCCGGCTGGCTTCCAATGCACGGCGCACCTGCAAATCACCCGCTGTGGAATCCTGACGCGCAATCAATTCTGCCACCGAATTCTCAAAGAAGGTGGAATCCATGCCTGTAGCACCGACGGATCCAATTTCCTCCTTATCGCAAAGTAAGACCATTCCTGTACGTGGCGGAATGGCGGGCAAATCCATCAATGCACGCAAACCTGCATAAGCGCAAACACGATCATCATGACCATAACCGGCCAACATCGAACGATCCAAGCCTAATTCGCGTGGCATACCGGCCGGGACGAGTTCAAGTTCTGCAGAAACGAGATCTTCTTCTGTAATATCGTAGGTCTGTTCCAGAATACGTAAAATGTTAAGTTTTACTTTGTCGCAGACACTGTCATCATCTTCATCTTTGGCAGCCGGGAGCGACCCCACCAGAATATCCATATCTTCCGGATCAATGGCTTCTCCCAACTTCTTGCCTGCCTGTTCACCACCAAAGTGCGGCAAAATATCCGTGATTTGGAAAATCGGATCTTCGGGTTTGTCACCAATAGCAATCTCAATCTTGGTTCCATCTGGCTTAATTACCACACCGTAAAGCGCGAGGGGATGTGTGACCCACTGGAACTTCTTGATGCCACCGTAATAGTGCGTATCAAAGTAGGCTAAGCCGCCCTTTTCGCAAACAGGAATGGGCTTAATATCAATACGGGGAGCATCGGTGTGCCCACCAATGACATTGATGCCCTCGGTAATCGGCTTTTCACCAATAACCGCGGCCATCAAGGTTTTACCATGATATCCACGGTAGACTTTATCACCTGGCTTCAATACATCCATTTCGGACAGTGTCTTAAAGCCAAGAGATTCAATACGACGAACGGCTTCATCATAGGCGCGACGTTCGGTCTTGGCGATACCTAAATAACCAAGATAATCCTTTGCATAGGCTTCGCATGCTTCTGCATCTGCAGCAGTCATGTTACGAAAAGCATTTTCACGCTTCAAAACACCTTTTACCTTTTCCATCCTATTAGTCCTTTATTTTTGTCAACTTAAAGTAGTGTTAGAATCCCATACGATAGAGATCCTTGACCTCTTCGGGCGAGGGGAGTGTACGATATCTGCGGACC
>JAFTHG010000179.1 GCA_017457555.1 Kiritimatiellia bacterium
GAACCGAAAAAGAGAACAAATGTTGCCACAAGGAGTGCGTCAAGGCCGGCAAAGGCAATAAGTACTGTTTTCATCAGAGTGTTCCAAAGAAGTCTTCTTGAACATACGTAGCCTTTGGTGTCGCAGGCGTCTCAGCAGGCGTCGCAGTTGCCGGGGCTGATGGCGTGGACGGTTGTGTTGGCTTGGGGGCCGGGGAGCCACCGTTTACGAGTTCCCAAAAGGCTGCTTCTGAAAGTTGAGGGGTTTGCAGGGCTTGCGCTTTGGTGTACTTACTACCTCCGGGATTCTCGCCTGTCAGCAGATAAGAGGTCTTTTTCGAAACGGAACTCTGAACAGTACCGCCATGGTTGCGGATTTCCTGCTCAAAGAATTCGCGTGGCTTTGAGAGCGTTCCCGTAATGACAAAGGAGAGATTGGCGAGCGAGGTGCCGGCGGGTTCGGTGCGTTCGGGTGTTGGGTTAATGCCCAACGCTTCCATTCGCGCGAAGAGATCGGCCGCATATTCGGACGTAACGAAGCGGAATAATGAACGCGCCATCTCGGGTTTGATGGTGAGTAAGTAGCGATCGCGAATCGTACGCGAGGGATCGTCACGTTGAATGATGCCGTAAGGTGCGAGCGCATTGGCGCGGGAGATCACCTCTCCGACAAAGAGATCGCGATCCTCGATAGTAGAAAGTTTCCGGCCAACCACATCATAGAAGGCCAGGATCTGTTCAATTAATGCAGTATCCTTCATCGCCGAGAAGGAGGAAAAGAGCGTGGAAACCGTGCGAGCGGCGGTTTCTCCAATGCCGGGAATGCCAAGCGCAAAGATCCAACGGTGGAGCGGAAGTGTCTTCGCTACGGTGAGAGCTTTAATGACATCGTCAGCCTTTTTGCCAAAGCGACGCTCGGTACCATCCTCGGAGATGAGGCGGAATGCGGACAACGTGTCAGCAGAAAGGGAGAAGAGGTCTAAAGGTCGAGTGACGAGTCCTGTCTGAACAAGGGCTTCAGCCATGCGGTCGCCAATGGCAGAAACATCCAACGCATTACGGGAAACGAAGAGTTCCAAACGCCCGATGCGTTGCGCCGGGCAATCCGGATTTACACACCGTAGAGCAACTTCGCCATCTAATTGAACCACTTCGCTTTGACAAATGGGACATGAGGACGGAAACACAAAGGGAGCTGTTTCTGAAGGGCGCTTTTCAAGAACGACGCGATCAACGGCTGGGATGACATCGCCATGTTTTGAGATGATTACCGTGTCGCCGATACGAATGTCCTTTTGTTTCACCATATCGGCATTGTGTAAGGTGGCTCGGCTGATGACAGAGCCCGCCAAAAGCGTCGGCTCTAAATCGGCAACCGGCGTCAGTACGCCCGTACGGCCGACTTGAATCAGGATATCTTTCAGGTGGGTTTCGGCGAATTCAGGCGCGTATTTGAACGCACGGGCAAAGCGGGGTGCATGGGCGGTGCTGCCCAGTTGGGCGTAAAGCGTGCGCTGATTCACTTTAATCACGGCGCCATCAATTTCAAAAGGAAAGGTGTTGCGACGCTGTTCAAGTTCATTTAACGCATCAAAGACTTGCGTCATTGAGATACAGAGGCGTTGCCACGGGGGTGTTTTTAATCCCCAAGAGGCTAATGTGCGTAACATGGCGGTGTGTGTATCAAACGTAATGCCGGTCAAGGCTCCAACACCATAGAGGACGGCATCAAGCGGACGCTTGGCAACTTCGCGCGGGTCGAGCAACTTAATTGAACCGGCAGCCGCATTGCGTGGATTGGC
>JAFTHG010000021.1 GCA_017457555.1 Kiritimatiellia bacterium
ACACGCCCACGCGATTTGCCAGAATCACCCTCCTGTGCTATCATCTCCATAGCGGAGCGATGGGACTCTCTGGAGGGTTTTGGGGTGTAGAGTGTCAAATAGGAAATAGACCGAAGCGGAAGCATTCAAATGGCAGATTACGAAATTTACATGGGGTGGGGCTTTTTTATTTTCTTTCGTTTCAAGACTCTGCTATACTGTAGGCACGCTACGGGTGAGCCGTAGTAATTGTTTTTGTGCACTGCACAACATTGTTGCTCTTAGCAGAACGTAGGAAATTCAGCAAAAGAGAATGCAACGTGTTAGAAGCAGGGCGCGCCTCCATTGGCGCGTCCTCTTTTCGCGTTCATTCCTGGGTCCCTCCCACGTACCCGCTAAGAGGACGCGAGAGGAGGGCGCGTTTTTTATGGCCGAGGAGAGTCTCAAGGAGTCACCACCTGAGCAGATTATTAAGTCGCGCAAGCGTGTACAGGACCATGGAGAGGTCTTTACGCCGTCGTGGTTGGTGAGTGATATGTGTGACTTGGTGGCGCAGGAGTGCGAACGCATTGATAGCCGTTTCTTAGAGCCTGCGTGTGGGGATGGCAACTTTTTAACAGAAGTTTTATACCGAAAGTTGAATACGGTTCAACGCCACTATGGGCGTGATGCGCTTAATTTTGAAGTCTATTCCATCTTGGCAGTGACCTCACTTTATGGGGTTGACCTCTTGCCTGACAATGTAACACGTTGCCGTGAACGCCTCTATCAGCAGTGGGAAGAAGCGTATCTCCCTCATGCCACGAGTATGAAGGAGGGGTGTTGCGCTGCGGTTAAGAAGATTCTTGAACGCAATATCCTGTGTGGGGATGCGCTTTCATTGCGTCAGGCTGATGGTTCGCCGATTGTTTTCACCGAGTGGTCGCTCATCAATAAATGTAAATTTCAGCGTCGTGAATACGAACTCTCTGCCCTTTTAGATGAACAGGGCGAGTCTGATTTGTTCTCTTTCTCTTTAGATGGTAGCACGCAACTGTGGCAACAAGACCCCGATGACCCCACATCGCGTATTCCAGCTCCAAAGAAAGAATATCCACTCATTGACTACTGGAGGCTTAGCTGATTATGGCACTGAATTACAATCCAGATGTCTTACTGTGTTTGGCGAATCTCTCCAACGATGAAGTCTTTACGCCACCGAATGTGGTGAATGCGATGTTAGACCTCTTGCCGAATGACTTGTGGTCTGACCCAAAAATTACTTTTTTAGACCCGTGTTGTAAGAGCGGCGTCTTCTTACGTGAGATTGCGAAACGGCTGATTAAAGGGTTAGAGCCCGTTATCCCAGACTTGCAACAACGGTTAGACCATATCTTCCATCAGCAACTCTTTGGTATCGCCATTACTGAGCTCACCGCGTTCCTCTCGCGTCGCTCGGTTTACTGCTCCAAATATGCCAATAGCAAATGGTCGGTAAGCGTCTTTGATACACCAGAAGGCAACATCGCCTTTCCGCAAGTCCAACACACTTGGGATGGTAATCGCTGCCGTTACTGCGGTGCTTCTAAAGAAGTCTTTGGTGAACGCAAAGAAACTCACGCCTACGCCTTAATTAACAACATCAACCCAGAAAAGCTCTTTAATATGAAATTCGACGTCATCATCGGCAACCCTCCATATCAACTCAGCGATGGCGGCGCACAAGCAAGCGCTTCTCCAATCTATCATTACTTTGTTGATGCTGCGAAACGGCTCAAGCCTCGTTACATTTCATTTATCATTCCTTCGCGTTGGTTCTCTGGAGGTAAAGGGTTAGATGAGTTTAGAGCGACAATGTTAAATGATAAAAAGATTGTCGCCCTTCATGACTTTCTAGATTCGTCAACCTGCTTCCCAGGTGTAGAGATTAAAGGTGGCGTCTGTTACTTTTTGCGAAATCAACTAAGCAATGAGAATGTTTGTCGAATTGTCACGCACACGACAAATGATGTGATTGAAAGTGTACGACCACTGAAAGAGAATGGCCTTGATGTCTTTATTCGTCATAAGACAGGTGTTGATATTTTACAAAAGGTTTTGAAATTTAAAGAATCTTCCTTTATGGATTTAGTTAGCTCTCAAAAACCTTTTGGCCTACGAACATTTGTAAAAGGTGAAGAAAACTATTTTAAAGACTCTATAACGTTATATCAGAATGGAGGCATTGGATATATTCACTTGGACGAAGTGGAACGAAATAAGGAATGGGTTCCGAAGTATAAGATTTTTATATCACGTGCATATAATGCTGGAGATACATACCCCCATCAAATTTTAGGCAGACCGATTTTAGGTGCTCCTAACTCTTGTTGTACAGAAACATACATCTCAATAGGTCCATTTGATTTAGAAGCTAGTGCTAAAAATGTACAAACGTACATAATGACAAAATTTTTTAGATTTATGGTTTATTTGGTAAAGGTGTCACAAATGGCCCCTGCAAAGGTTTATGAACTCGTTCCCCTTCAAGACTTTTCTAAGCCGTGGACGGATGAGGAACTGTATCAGAAGTATGGCTTGACGGAGGAGGAGATTGCGTTTATTGAGTCGATGATTCGTCCGATGGAGGTGAATCTCAATGTTTGAGTTACTGGCGAAGCGGGTCAAGATTGAACCCAAGATTTATGCGTATGAGATTTGCACGCCACAGTATCGGGGTTGCCTCAAGGTTGGGACGACAACGCGTACGGTAAGTGAGCGTGTGCAGGAGCAGATGGCAAATATCAAGCTTCCCTTCAAGCCAGACTACTACAAAATCGTCTATGAAGCGTCGGCGATGCGTTCGGATGGGAGTGCTTTTAGCGACAAGGCGGTGCATGATGTGCTGAAGACGATGCCTGACGTGGTGCATATTGAGGGTGAGTGGTTTCGGTGTACGTTAAGAGATGTGCAGGTGGCGGTGGTGGCCGTACGCAATGGCGAGACGACAGCGACGCAACGTACGCAAGATTTTAAGATGCGCCCCGAGCAGATACGTGCGGTTGAGAAGACGATGCGCTATTATCGTCAAGAGGCAAGACAGAATCCCAATATTACGCCCAAATTCTTGTGGAATGCGAAGATGCGCTTCGGGAAGACCTTTGCTTCGTATCAACTCGCGAAGCAGATTGGATTTAAGCGTGTTTTGATTCTGACCTTTAAGCCGGCAGTGTTGCATTCGTGGCGCACCGATTTAGCCTCGCATGTGGATTTTAAGGGGTGGCAATTCTTGGCGCGTGTGGAGGGCGGTCCGGATTTAAGTGAACAGTATGCGCGAACGAAGAAGGATGCGCCGATTGTTTGTTTTGGTTCGTTTCAAGATTTCATGGGCGTGGATGCGATGGGTAATATCAAAGCTCACCATGAATGGATTCGTGAAATCAATTGGGACCTTGTGATTTTTGACGAGTATCACTTTGGTGCATGGCGCGATAAGGCCAAGGGGCTCTTTTTAGATGACAATGAAGAAGAGGATGAAGACCTTTCGGGTTATACGCGTGGGAATGCGGTAGACGAAAACTATCTGCCGATCACCACACGGCACTATCTCTTCTTGTCGGGGACGCCCTTCCGTGCGTTGAACGAAGGGGAGTTCATTGAGAGTCAGATTTTTAGTTGGACCTATTCGGATGAGCAACGAGAGAAGGAGCAGTGGAAGGGGGCTAACAATCCCTATGCTGCCTTGCCACGGATGGTGCTCTTAACTTATCAATTGCCAGAAAAATTGCGTCGCGTTGCTTTACAAGGTGACCAGAATGAGTTTGACCTCAACACCTTTTTCTCAACAAAGGGGAGTGGCGCTCAGGCGACCTTTGTCTTTGAAACCGAAGTGCAGTCATGGTTGGACTTCATTCGAGGGCATTACTTTGAGCGTGACAGTGACTTGTTGGCTTTAAGCGGTGCGAATTATCGTCCGCCGCAGCCCTTTGGCGATGTGCGTCTGCGCGATGTGCTGCAACACACCGTGTGGTATTTGCCGAATGTCGCAGCGTGTTACGCGATGGAGAAGTTGCTCAAAGCGAAACGCAACACCTTTTATCACAACTATCACCCTGTGGTTTGTGCCGGCGCACAGGCTGGGATTGGCGCAAAGGCATTGCCACCTGTGCAACGTGCCATGCAAGATCCGTTAGCTACGCATACGATTACGTTGACTTGTGGCAAATTAACCACAGGGGTGACGGTGAAGCCGTGGAGCGGCATCTTTATGTTGCGCAATCTCAAGAGTCCCGAAACCTATTTTCAGGCAGCCTTTCGCGTGCAGAGTCCGTGGACGATTCGCAATGATGAGGGGGAGCAGGTGATCTTAAAGCCAACGTGTTATGTCTTTGACTTTGCGCCGAATCGGGCACTCTCGCAAGTGGCTCAGTACAGTCAAAAGCTTTCTGTGCAGAATGAAGTCGCCCCACAGCATGAGCAGACCCCAGAAGAAAAGGTAGGCGAATTCATTCACTTCCTGCCGATTCTGCACTATGACGGCACAACTATGCGACAGATTAGCGCAGGGGAAATTTTGGACATTACCCTTGCAGGGACGTCAGCGACACTGCTTGCAAAGCGGTGGGAGAGTGCGTTACTTGTGAATGTGGATAATGATACGCTCAAACGTTTGAAGTGTAACGAAGAAGCAATGCAAGCACTCATGCGCATTGAAGCCTTCCGTGCGCTGGGGAACAACGTCATTGAAACCATTTTGGCAAAGGCTGATGAGATTAAGAAGGTGAAGAAGGAGACGCCTCCAAAGACGCCGAAGGAAAAGAAAGCGGTTGACGATAAGGAAAAAGAGGTCAAGAGTTTGCGCAAACAGGTGCAAGAACAGTTAATCAAGTTTGCCACACGCATTCCTGTTTTCATGTATCTTACCGACTATCGCGAACACACGCTGAAGGAAGTGATTACGCAAATTGAAACGGATCTCTTTGAACGTGTCACAGGATTAACCCTTAAAGATTTTGAACTGCTGGTCTCAATTGGGCTATTTAATAATTCTCTTATGAACGATGCTGTGTTAAACTTTAAGCGTTATGAGGACTCAAGCCTTTCGTACACAGGCATCAATCGTCACCAAGATGAAGCCTATACAGGCGCCTGGGATACACGCGTGAGCACCAGTGAAATCTTTGTCAATCAAGGGTAAATGCAGCACTTGTGTTGATTGTTTTGATAATTCGTAAAAACGCGTTAGAGAAGCGACCATTTTAACACTGATGAAAGGATCTGTCCGATGACTACACTTGAAGGAAATGCAGATTGTTCCGTCCGAGACAGATCGACGGCATTTCTTTTTTGTGGTTGGGTGCTTTTTCAGTGGTGTGAGTGGGGAACATTGAGAAGAGGGGTGATGACACACCCCTCATGCAGAACGCTTAAACGTCGCTTCACTTTATGCGCTTCATTCTCGGCTATCTTCTGCCTCCCTTAAGGCTTGATGGCTTTTCACACGGCGTGCCACG
>JAFTHG010000180.1 GCA_017457555.1 Kiritimatiellia bacterium
CTTGGGATATTCTCCGTGTCACCGCCATAGAGCTGCACACACAGAAAAATACACTTCTAATCTTAACCTCCTTTTAGGATAACAAACTTTTTTAAGAATGTCAAAAATAAGATTTTAGCAAAGGCTTAAATAAAATTTTTGATGGGTGCGGCGAGGTGCATTTGAGGCGAGTTTAACGGTCCAACAAGGGCCTCGCGCAGGGTGAACGAGGGCCTCACGCGACCTCAACGAGGCCCTCGCGTAAGGTGGACGAGGCCCTCGTTGAGGTCAAAATAGTATTTTGCCCCCCAAAAAACGGCCTTCAAACCGACCCACCAAGAGGCACTTTTTCGGCAACGAAGCCGCTGTAGACGAGTTCATTTTGCCCCTTTTTCAGCATAAGTCACTACCAATCAAAGACTTAAGTGAATTTAACAAACTGTGTAAAAATGCCCATTTTTGGCCAAAAATCAGCGGAAAAGGCAGTTCAACAAGAAAAATTTTCAAATCGCAAAAAATCACGACAAAAAGTGAAAAAAGTAATCTTACTGCGCAAAGAGAATAAAGGGGCGTGGTGCTCTGCCTCGATGCGCTCTTACAGGGCTCGTGCGTAAGAATATGAATAAAGGAAAGAGATTAAAACAGAAACGTTGCGGTATTGGAATCCACAAAATCCTAACATTTTCTGCATATTCTCCAAATTTTTATAAAGCATAATAGGCGCCGTTTCAACCCAACAAAAGGAGAAAAATGAAACGTTGTATGACATTAGCACTTGCGTATCTCACGGGCAATCTCTTATTTGCCGGTAACGTAAGTAACCTTAATCAAGACAAGTCTGCGCTTGATTTAAGTTTTGGAGGTGACATTCGCTTACGCTATGATGCGACAAACAATATGCCGAATGAAAAGCATGGCGAAAAAGCTCACAGTGATTATATGCGTCTGCGGACCCGTCTATGGGGAAAGGCTGAAATGAAGCAAATGGAACTCTTCTTGCGTGTGGCAGATGAGTTTCGCTACTATCGCTCAGCAGAGGGGGATAAAGGGAAGCAACGTTTCCCCGATGTGCTCTTTATTGACAATCTCTATTTGAAATATAGCGATCTCTTTGACTTTGTGGATGTGAAGATCGGTCGTCAGGAAATGTCCTTTGGAGCGAAACGCATCATTAGCGATGGGACAGGTGGTGATGGGTCGCGATCCAACTATTTTGATGCGGCTCGCTTGACGTTCAAGTTTGACAATAATCGCACCTTGGATGCCTTTGGTGTCTATACAGCGCGCCATGATTGGTTGCCCACGCTGGGTGAAACACACGACGCGAAGTCTAAAGGAACTAAGGGATACGATTACGAAAACACGGGATATAATCAAACCGAATACGGTGCAGGGCTCTACTACACCGATAAGAGCAACAAGGAGATGCCTTGGGAAGCTTACTATGTGTGGAAGACGGAAGAGGGTGAACACTCCAAGGTGATCCCGAAGGGACAGACCGACTTCCAAACGCATACATTTGGTCTGCGCCTCTTACCAAAGTTTACCGAGACGCTCTCTGGTGAAACCGAAGTTGCCGTACAGTTCGGCGATGAATCCTCCTTTGCGACAATGGTGTACGGCGGTTTGACCTATGCGCCACAAATAGCACTCAAGCCGAAATTCACGCTCGGTGTACAATATATGAGTGGCGATAAAGAGGGTGCGCGTGGTGAAGATGCATGGAAGCCGGTCTTCAATCGTGAAACAGGTGTGGGCGAACTCGTTGCACCGATGTTCAATAAATACGCCTACAATAACTTTCTCTATCCGCATCTGAAAGTGGATTTAACCCTGTCAGAAAACCAAAAGCTGGCCTTGCAGACTGGACCTATGTTCGCCCCCGTAGAAGAAAGTGATGGAAACGGCGGTCATTATGGCTCCTTCCGTGGTTTTTACGCACAAACCAAATACAGCATTGCCCTTGGCAAAGCCCTTGATCTTCCCGCACTTAAAGGCTTCGGTATGGCCTTTACGGGAGAAGTTCTTACGAAAGGTGATTATTTTGCCGAATCCCAAGATGGCACAGCATTCTTTGGTCGGGCGGAAGTCACCTATAAGTTCTAATTTCCATCAAACCTAATAAGGAGAAAAACAATGAAAACATCCCTCATTCTTGCCGCAACACTTCTTGCCGCAAGTAGTTACGCAGAGCGCCTCACGCTTAATGGTGCGGGAGCCTCTTTCCCTGCCCCGGTCTACCAACAGTGGACGTATGCTTATACAGCAGACGAACTGGGCGCAGCCATCAACTACCAATCAGTAGGGTCTGGTGCCGGAATCAACCAGATTAAAGCAGGCACAATCGACTTTGCAGGTTCAGACGCTCCGTTAACGCCGCCTCAATGCGATGAAAGCGGATTGGTTCAAATTCCTATGTTGACGGGTGCTGTGGTGCCAATCGTGAACTTGCCACGCCTGAAAGATGCTCAGCTGAAACTTTCAAATGCGACCTTGTCTGCCATCTTTTTAGGTGAAATTACGAACTGGAATGATCCGCGTATTGCAGCAGAGAATCCCGATGTGAAACTGCCCAAGACCTTACCGATTACGGTGGTGCATCGTTCGGACAGCTCGGGCACTACCAATATCTTCACCTCTTATCTTGCAAATGTTTCCACAAAATGGAAGGAGAAGATCGGAGCCGGAAGTAATGTCAAGTGGCCTGTCGGCATTGGAGGCCAGAAGAATCCCGGAGTGTGTAACACCGTCTCACGCATTCGCGGTGCAATCGGTTACACCGAATACACTTATGCTTTGGAAGCTCAATTGGCAACGGTACAATTGTGTGACGCTCAGGGGAAGTATCACACCGCTCAAGCGCCATTCTGGCCAATTCTTGGTACAACGTATATCTTATTCCGTAAAGATATGGACACAGAACGTTGTGAAGCCTTGAAGGCCTATCTGCGCTGGTGCTTTAAGAAGGGAGATTCGCAAGCAATTACGTTGCACTATACACCGCTTCCGGAGCCAGTAAAGGCTCAAGTCTTAAGAGATGTCCTGAAGTAATCTCACCCGTTAGCGCAGTTTGAGATGAAACGAATCAACTTCTTAGACTCCACGTTCCGCAACGTCTGCCTTATTTGCACAGGCGTTTGCGGAGCAATAACGGTGGCCCTTGTCGTGCAGCTTTCTTCAGCTTCAAGCGAAGCATGGCACACTTTTGGCTGGGGGCTCCTCCTCTCTACAGAATGGGATCCCGTAACAAATGTGTATGGTGCCTTACCTGCAATTATTGGAACCTTATTGACCACGGGGCTTGCTCTGTTTATCGCGTTACCACTTGCCTTTTTGTGTGCACTTCAACTTGTTGAAGCACCACCGGCATTATCCAAAATCTTAAGCCATGGGATTGACCTTTTAGCGGCGATTCCATCTGTAATCTACGGTATGTGGGGACTGTTTATTCTCTGCCCACTGTTACAAGAGGCTTTTTGGTTATTGGAAATCGACACCAATGGATTTGGCGTATTAGCAGCATCCCTTATTTTGGCATTAATGATCCTACCTTACATCTGTGCTGTTATGCGCGATGTCTTGAAGATGACCCCTGCCCTCTTAAAAGAAGCAGCAATGGGTGTAGGCTGTACACCTTGGGAGTGTGCACGTGACATTTTCCTGCGCCATGGTGCTAAAGCATTACTTGGCGGCATTTTCATCGGTCTGGGACGTGCTCTCGGCGAAACGATGGCTGTACTCTTTGTCGTAGGGAATATCATTGAAATCCCGAGCAACTTATTGGAAGGATGCACCACCATCTCCGCAACACTTGCAAATAATTTCGCTGAAGCTGAAGGACTTCAACAAAGTGTTTTATTTGCCCTGGGATTGATTTTGCTACTCATGACCTTTGGGATTCAAGTATTGGCCCACTGTTATCTTCGAAAGACTGCACAGATGAAAGGATAATCACAATGGCATTTCGTTCTAACGCTTCCGCCACTATCCCTGCCACAAACCCCTTACGCCCGCTTTTTTGGCGAAAGGCCCAAAACAGACTTGTGCAAACGATCTCTGTTATCGCATTAATCCTTGCAATCGGAGCGATGCTTTGGATCTTGGGAACCATTTTCAGTCGCGGAGGAGATGCGTTATCGTGGGCATTCTTAACCAATCCTTCCAAGCCCTATGGTCTGCCAAACAATGGCATTGCGAATGCACTTTTGGGAACGTTGATGATTACAACCACCGCTTCTGCGATTGCGATCCCGATTGCACTTGCCGCAGGAATTGGCTTATCTGAATTTGGAAAGCAGTCCCGATTTGCCAATCTGATGCGATTTTGCATCAATGTTATGATGGGAGTCCCTTCCATTCTCATTGGGCTCTTCGTCTACATCCTTTGGGTGGTACCGCAAAAAAGCTTTTCAGGGTTTGCTGGTGCAATAGCACTCGCCATCTTAATGATTCCTGTCATTACGCGTACAACGGAAGACATGCTTCGCATGGTTTCTGATCATTTGCGTGAAGCTGCTTTGGCTTTAGGTTGTTCACGGTACCAAATGATTGTACAAATCGTTTGCAAGTCTGCAAGAAATGGTTTGGTGAGTGGTATTTTACTCGCCGTTGCCCGCGTGGCCGGAGAGACGGCACCGCTTCTCTTTACGGCACTTTTTGCCAACACATGGCCACGTGAATTCTTTTCCAATCCCACCGCCAACATTCCCGTTTTAATCACAGAAAGCACCACCAATTCTCCCTTTGAAGCAATGCATCAAATTGGCTGGGGAGCAGCACTTGTAATTGCGCTCATCGTACTCCTCATCAATATTGTGGCAAAGACTTGTTTTCGTGAACCCAAAAAGTGATTTGAAATTATGAATACAGTGAATACAGCAGAACACATGGTAAACTCCAAAATAAAGGTGCGCAACCTCTCGTTCTACTACGAGAATGGTCATCAAGCACTCTTTAACAACGACCTTGACATTCATGAGAATGCCATTACCGCAGTCATTGGCCCCTCTGGATGTGGCAAGTCAACGCATTTACGCACCTACAATCGGATCTATTCCCTTCATCGTGGCCAACGAGCAGAGGGTGAAATTTGGTTGGATGGCGTTAATATCCTTTCGCCAGAAATGGATGTCTTATCGTTGCGACGACGTGTGGGGATGATTTTTCAGCGCCCGACACCCTTCCCTATGAGCGTCTTTGAAAATGTCGCCTATCCCCTTCGACTCCACTTTAAGCTGAGCAAACGTGAGATTGGCGACCGCGTTGAGCTTGCGTTACGAGATGCATCACTTTGGGAAGAGGTCAAAGACTCGCTTCATAAATCTGGTCAGGAGCTCTCGGGTGGTCAACAACAACGTTTGTGTATCGCAAGAGCAATTGTAACAGAGCCAGAGGTCCTACTTTTAGACGAGCCCACCAGTGCAATTGACCCTGTGGCAACACTTAAAATTGAAGACTTATTGTTGCGCCTGAAAGAACGCTTCACCATTGTTATCGTAACGCACAATATGCAACAAGCCGCCAGAATCAGTGACCAAACGGCCTTTTTCTATAAAGGACATATCATTGAAACAGGCCCAACCCAACGTCTTTTTACAACTCCCAAAGAAAAGCAAACCGAAGATTACATCACTGGACGATTCGGTTAAAAAAACTCACACTTTAGAAAGGATTTATTATGCGTGACCGTTTTACCTACGAAATTACACTTCTCAAACAACGCTTACAGCAACTTGCCTCCAGCTCACGAAATGCCCTTGTTGAAGCAAGTAATGCACTTCAAACAATGGATACCGCACGCGCTCAAGGCATCATTGAAAACGACATGTGTATTGATGCAGAAGAGGTGGCAATCGAAGAGGAATGCCTTAAACTCATTGCCCTCTATCAACCCGTTGCAAAAGATTTGCGACTCATCATTACCATTCTTAAAATCAACACTGAGCTTGAACGTGTAGCCGATCTCTCTGCAAACATTGCACGCAGCGTGATCTCACTTTCCGCTCACCACTGTGCGATCCCCAACACGATGGATCTCACGACAATGGCCAAACAAACAGACGCTATGTTGAAAGGTGCCTTGGAAGCATTCATCTGCCACCATCCAGAACAAGCACGGGCAATTATTCAGGAAGATGATGTCATTGACAATCTCAACCATAAACATTATGATTTTGCGCAACATCTTTTGGAATCACAATGCCCAGAGATGTGTTCTGCACTGGATACGATCGCAATTTCATATGCGCTTGAACGTATTGCTGACAGCGCAACGAATATTTGTGAGGATATCATTTATCTCAATGAAGGGGTCATTGTACGCCACTGCCCACAACTGTAAATTGAATAGAGAAATGATATGAACAAACAGATTCTTGTGGTTGAAGACGAAGAGAGCCTTCGTTATCTCCTTAAAGTAAATCTTATGGCTGCCGGATTTAGTGTATTGGAAGCAGGTGACACCTTTCAGGCATTACAGAAGATCCAACAGTACCATCCCGACCTTATCCTGCTTGACTGGATGCTTCCCAATGAAGATGGGCTTACACTTCTTCGAAAAATTCATCTTTGTCCCCAAACTTCCGCCATCCCTGTCATTATGCTCACCGCAAAAAGTACCGACGATGACATCGTTTTAGGCTTGGAAATGGGCGCAAGAGATTACATCACCAAACCCTTCAGCAATAAAATCCTTATTGCTCGAATTAAAGTGCTACTCCGTGAGCAAGCGGATGAGCCGCAAGAAAAAATTATTCATTACCGAGAACTCACCCTCTTTACCGAGCAATATCGTGTCCTCATAGGAAAAGAGGAATTACCCCTTACGCAGAGTGAATTTGATATTTTGGCACTCCTTTGTATGCGTCCCGGTCACGTTTACACACGTAACCAAATCATTGCTCGAACAAAAGGGGAATATCATCCTGTAACAGATCGATCCATTGACTCACAAATAGCCAACCTTCGGCGAAAATTAGGACCTTTAGGGCCCTGCCTGGAAACAATACGCAGCATTGGTTATCGTATGCGATTAGAAGAGAATACATCCATTAAATAAAAGACGCCCCTACCCAAAGCGACATCACTCACTATACTTTATGAAATATAAGCTTTACTTTTCTAAACCACGAAAAAATGGAATCAGAGAAACAATAGCGTAAATCAATATTTGAACATTATTTTCCATCAATTTTAACGAAGAAAGTGAGGTACATCGAATGTGCCAACCCCGTGATGTTGCATCACGGCAAGCAGGCAGCGTGAGGCCTAGGCTCTACCGCACTACGCCATAGCAAGCCACAAAGACGCAAAAGAAACGGTGTCGGTTTTTACTCCCGAAGGGGCTACAGAAAGCAGCCGGAGGTGAAGCGCGTGAAACAAGCGGCCCCCTCGGAACAAACATCAAGAAGAATCATCA
>JAFTHG010000181.1 GCA_017457555.1 Kiritimatiellia bacterium
CCTGCGAGTGAATGAGTCGCGCGAGGTGCGAAGGATGGGTGCAGTGCAGCGGAGGAAGGGCATCAGGCGCAGTGGCGTGGCCTCACGATAATCTCCGGAGCGGTGGTGTGGGGAGGGCTGCACCTTTGGATAAGTGGTGTGAGGAAGGGCCGCACCCTCGGCACAAACAGTGGTGTAAGGAGCTGCTAATGGGTGAATGGGCTGGGATGAGGCTGTAGGATGGTGTGGTTGTTGAAAGTTTTGCTGGGGTGTAAGGGATATGTTTCCGGCAAATATGGTATACTGCTGGGTGATTTTGACTTACCTTAAATAGTGAGGATTGAGATTATGGCAGAGCAGGTACGCGTGCGTTTTGCGCCTTCTCCGACGGGCAAGGTGCACATCGGAAATATTCGTGCGGCAATTTTTAACTGGCTGTATGCACGCCATGTGGGTGGCGAATTTTTGCTGCGTGTGGAGGATACTGATCTGGAACGTTCGACGCCGGAGGCAATCCAGACGTTGATTGACTGCATGAAGTGGTTGGGGCTGGATTGGGATGGTGAGGTGTTTTACCAGACGAGTCAGCGGGCGCATCACTTGGAAGTGGCTCAGATGTTGTTGGACAAGGGCTATGCGTACAAGGAGAATAAGGGCGGTCAGGGCGAATGTGTCATCTTTAAGATGCCGACAGAGGGCGTGATTGAGTTTGACGACCTGGTGAAGGGGCACATGAAGAAGATGGCGAAGGATACGCAGGATTTTGTGATTGTGCGTTCGGATGGGTCGCCGGTGTTCCATTTGGCGAATGTGTTGGATGATATTACGCAGGGTGTGACGCATATTATCCGTGGTGATGACCATGTGGAGAATACGTTTAAGCACATTATGCTCTTTAAGGCGATTGGCGCGCCGGTGCCGAAGTATGCTCACTTGCCGATGATTGTGAATCACGCAGGTAAGCCATATTCCAAGCGTGACGGGTCGGCTTTTGTGGGTGAATTCCGTGAGATGGGCTATTTGCCGGAAACGCTGTTTAACTACTTGGCGCTGTTGGGCTGGGCTCCTGGCGATGATCGCGAAGTGATGACGCGTGAGGAGATGGTGGAGGCGTTCTCGTTTGAGAAGTGCAAGGCCTCTCCGGCGCGCTTTGATATGAAGAAGTTGACGTGGATGAATGGCGAGTATATTGCCCGTCAACCGGCTGAGGCGTATGCTGCTGAATTTGATAAACGGTTGGCAGCGGCGGGGCTTCCGGGCGAACCGCTCGGCGGCTGCAAGGCAGAGTTGCTGGCTCAGATTCAGGGTCGCACGAAGACGTATGCCGATTTGCCGGGGGCGTTTGCCTGCTTCTTCACGGAGGATTTTGCCTTTGATGAGAAGGCTGTCGCTTCGCGTTTGCACGTGGAAGGAATGCCGGAATTGCTGGAACAGCTGGCCGATCGTTTCCAGAATGCGCCTGCCTTTGAGGTGGCGGCACTGGAAGCAGATATCAAAGCGCTCGGTGAGGCGCGCGGTGATAAGGGGATGGGTCCGCTGGTGCATCCGATCCGCGTGGCGGTGTCGGGTGGCATGGCGGGCATTGGCCTCTTTGAAATGCTGGTCTTCCTCGGCAGGGAACGCACCGTGGCGCGGTTGAAGACAGCGGCTGCGCGGCTGCGTGACGGCACACTTTAAGGTTTATCCATTTCAAATCCGTATCGGCAGGTGAACACAGTCTATACGGATTTCTTTTTCCCTTTTGTTTCAATCCACTTACGGAGCCGATGATGCCGTTACTGATTGCCACCCGGAATGCCCATAAACTTCAGGAAATCCGTGAGATGCTCCCGGGGATTGAGATTGTGGGGACTGATCGTTTTCCAGATGTGCCGGATCCCGAAGAAACGGGGATGACCTTTGAGGAGAATGCCGCCATTAAGGCACTTGCATGGGCAGCAGCGACCGGATTGCCGGCGCTGGCCGATGATTCCGGCTTGGAAGTGGATGCGCTTGGGGGCGCACCCGGGATTCATTCGGCCCGTTATGCCGGGACACATGGCGATACGGCAGCGAATAATACCAAGCTCTTGCAGGAATTGGCAGGGGTGGCTCCTGATAAACGCACGGCACGGTTTGTCTGTGCACTGGCGCTGGCGGTGCCGGGATGCCCGGTTGAAACGCTCCGTGGTGCGTGTGAAGGCTCCATTTTGGAAACCGCTTCGGGGTGCGGAGGCTTCGGCTATGATCCGCTCTTTGTGCCGAGGGGTTATGCCGATTCCTTTGCGGCGCTGCCGGATAGCGTGAAAGCCTCCATTTCACATCGCGCTGAAGCCTTTAAGCAAGCACGTACTTGCTGGGCAACGCAACTGGCCACCATCGCCACATCGTAAACTTTGCGGCGCATTGGGTGGGAATCGTCAATCAACACACAGTCTTTCTTATCGATTCGTGGGAAAATTTAAAATCGGAGAAAAGATGAAAAGGTTTTTACTTCTTGGCGTTTTATTGGCTGGAGCCCTTTCGCTCCGGGCGGACGGCTCATCAGGTGATTTTCTGATTTCGCCGGAGAATGACGCGACTACGACCAAACAGTTTGGCAGCTCCACCGATACGCTTGACCGTGGCGGATGGTATTTTGAAGGCAGTAAAGGCTATGCGCGCGAAAAGGGCGTTTCGTTGCCGAAGACGACCAAAGGCACGCTCTGTTATGATTTTGGTGAAGCGACGCCCGAAGCGATTTATCAGCTGACAGTAGTCTGCCGCACCGCAAGTAAAACCTACGTCAATAAGGAACTCCAATTGGACGTGGCACTGGCCGGGACGGAGCTCTCCAGCAGCCAGACCTTTACGAGCACCTCCACCGACCTGGAAACAACGCTCACCTTTACCTTTGACACACTCCCCTCGGTGACAGGACTGCGGTTTTCAAATCCCACGGAGATGATTTATGA
>JAFTHG010000182.1 GCA_017457555.1 Kiritimatiellia bacterium
CGTCACACGGTAGAACTTACCGCGTTCCTGCAATTCGGCAATCGTGCGGCAACCACAGTAGCCCAGCGACGCACTCAAACCACCGCAGAACTGCGTCATGATGCGATGGACGGGACCGGAGTAGGGGACCATACCCTCAATGCCCTGCGGAACGAGACTATCATCCGATTCATTGTCCTGGAAGTAGCGCGCACGCGAACCTTTACCATTCTTTAACGCCGCGAGTGAGCCCATACCACGATAGATAACATACTGACGGCCGCCATTGATAATCTTTTCACCGGGGGATTCTTCGGTACCTGCGAGGACCGATCCCAACATCACGCTGTCTGCACCGGCCACGAGTGCCTTCGGCACATCGCCAGAGAGTTTAATGCCGCCATCACCGATCACAGGGATGGATCCTTGAAGTGCCTTCCGGGCATTGTAACTGGCCGTTAATTGCGGAATGCCAACGCCACAGACCACACGGGTGGTGCAAATTGAGCCCGGCCCGATCCCCACCTTCACTGCGTGGGCACCGGCATCGCGCAGTGCAATTGCTGCTTCGGAGGTGGCAATGTTACCTGCGATAATATCAATGTCTGGATAGTGTTTGGCAATCCACGACACCATGTCCATGATGCCCTTGGTGTGACCATGAGCCGAGTCCACCACGACCACGTCCACATCTTCTGCGGCCAGCTTTTCCATACGCTGATAGTCGCCTGTGCCACCCGAAACAGAGGCCGACACGCGCAAGCGGTGCTTACTATCGCGATTGTAGAGCGGATTCTGATTTTCAATCAATTGCTGCACATCCGTGAAGGAGTAAAGACCGGCCAATTTGCCATCCTTATCCACCAGTGGTAACTTGCCAATCTTGTGCTGGCGCATAATTTCATAGGCCTCTTCAAGCGAAGTGCCGGGCGCTGCTGTGACCGTGGCTTTCGTCATAATTTCAGAAAGCTTATCGGTGGTACGGTTGCAATAACGGATGTCTGTTCCGGCGACCATACCGACCAAACGCTCCTGGTCGTCCAAAATGGGGAAGCCGCCAAACTTAAGGCCGCGGCGACGCTTTTCTGCAATTAAGAAGCCGACTTCTTCATTCTCATGGAAGCAAACCGGGCGGGCAATCAAACCGTTCAAATAGTGCTTGACGCGGGCAACCTGAGCGGCCTGTTCATCTTCGGTTAAATTCTTGTGAATCACACCGATACCACCGGCCAGAGCCATTGCGATTGCCATGGGGGCCTCTGTCACCGTATCCATAGCAGCAGAAACGAACGGAATGTTCATTTCAATGCGGCTGGTTAAACGCGTTTTCAGAGAGGTATCGTCTGGAAGAAAATCAGCATACTGCGTTACGAGCGTCACGTCATCGTAGGTCAATCCTTCAAAGGGAAATTGATCCATAAAACGTGTCAAATACTCATTCATCATGGGAAGCTCCTTATTAATCCGCTTTCCTTATATTATATAGCATATTTTCACTGATTCTACAAGAAAAACCTCAAAATTAAGCATCGCCAAAAGGAAATAACTCAAACTAAGTCATTGATTTTCAGTATGTTATGTCATATTAGAGAAAGTTTACTCAAAGATCTAACAACGCTTAGAAAAATAATAAATGCGTATTCTTTTAAATCGCGATATACTATTAAGCAAAAGACGTACATTGCAGAAACACGTTATGATGACAACCGCATTACCTTATACGAAGGCCTCTCTCCACCATATTGCCACCATCCTTAAGCAGGGGGGGGTGGCGATTATTCCCACAGACACCGTCTATGGTTTGGTCTGTCATCCAGATTTCCCGGAAGCGTTAGAGCGCATCCGTCAACTCAAACAGCGCGATCGTACAAAGCCCTTTCAATGGTTGATGGCTTCTGTGGAAAATGTTTGGGCAGATGGTGCGTATAGAACGGCGGAAACAGAAGCTGTGGCCGCCTTTTGGCCTGGAGCACTCACAGTGGTGATGACCACCCAAGATGGACGGGCGGAAGGCTACCGTGTCCCGGATGATTCAGCTTTACAGACCTTGTTGGAGCACTGTGGTGGCGCGCTACGGGCGACAAGCGTCAATATCAGTGGCGAACCGCCAGCCGTTTCGCTTCAGGATGTGCCCGATACGATTCGCACAGCTGTTGATTGTATCGTTGATGGGGGGACAATTCCTGCAGCCGCCGCTTCAACAGTAATTCAAATAACACCCGAAAATAACATCATCCTTCTTCGTTCCGGTGCATTAGCCGATCACATTTTAGCTCAAGTCAAATCAAATGAGTAGGGAATAACGCTCACGCCATGCGATAACGTAGCCCTTCAAAGGCAACAGAAGGTTGCTCGCCTTGTAAATGGACAGGAGTTAATCGTTTTAAAAGTGGAGCAGGGGGCTGGTTGTTCTATTTCCTCTCTTGTACACATAGGTCTTCTTCAAGGTAGAGTCGTGTTATTACTTTAACGCAGAAAGTTACCTTTTTTAACTTTTTGTCATAAATTTTGGCAATTTGAAAATTTTTCTTGTTGATCTGCCTTTTCCGCTCATTTTGGGCCAAAAATGGGCGTTTTTGCAAAGTTTGTAAACACAGTATAAGTCTTTGAGTAGTAGTAACTTATTCTGAAAAAGGGTCAAAATCAACTCGTCTACAGCGGCTTCGTTGCCGAAAAAGTGCCTCTTGGTGGGTCGGGTTGAAGGCCGTTTTTTGGGTCAAAAATGCAGACTTGACCTCAACGAGGGCCTCGTCCACCTTGCGCGAGGGCCTCGCTGAGGTCAAGTGAGGCCCTCGTTC
>JAFTHG010000183.1 GCA_017457555.1 Kiritimatiellia bacterium
TGCGCCGCCAGCGCGCACAAGAACGCGCCGCACGCGCCCCAGAAGTCAAGCGTTTGAAACGTCAAGTCGCCGAAGCCGAAGCCGCCATCGCCGAATTGGAAGCCGAGCAAGCCGCCCTTCTGGAAAAGCTCGGCGACGGTTCGCTTGATGCACAAGGGATGGCCGAAGCCGGAAAACGCCTGAAAACGCTGGAGTTTGACCTCAGCAAGCACACCTTAGCCTGGGAAGAAGCCGCCCTCGCACTGGAAGAATTAACCGCAGAATGAGGCAGATCGGAAAGAAAGTATACGCAAATCTGCAAAATATGTTATAGTGAGACCACTTGGAGCAACGGAACACCATGGATTTCTTCATCGCAGACACCCACTTCGGCCATGACAAAATCAGGGCTAAGCGAGGCTTTGCCACCGTAGAAGAAATGGACGAGTGCCTCATTGCCAATTGGAACCTCCGCGTCACCCCTCAAGATCACATCTACATTGCCGGCGATTTAATGTACCGCAATGCCTGCCACGCCAGAGATTACCTTTCACGTCTCAATGGCAAAAAGCACCTCGTAATCGGCAATCACGACCGAGCATGGATGAAAACCGTCCAGCTCTCCGACTGGTTTGAAGAAGTGGGATTCGTCTGAGAAGGCGACCGCAAAGGCACCTATTTCACAGTCTGCCACTATCCGATGATGGATTGGTACCGCCGTCGCCACGGCGCCCACCTCATCTACGGCCACATCCACAACAATACGACCGATCCATACTTCAACTTCCTCCAAACCGTCCCACAAGCCTACAATGCCGGCGTGGACGTCAATGGACTGAAACCGGTCACCCTCTCCGAACTCATCCGCAACACCGCCCGCTACCGCGAGCACATCCATCCCTATCGCCGTACCTACGGCCACACACCCAAACCCACCCCCTGAAACATCTGACCCGTGTTTCAACACGCAGCGCCCCACGCCCTGCGGAATAACACTGCACTCACAGTGCACAACCACGAGCACACCCCCATAAAGACGCCAGAAAATCAGGCGACATGCCTCTATTCTCTGCCGACCTTTCAGGGTTTAGTGATTCTTTTGAGGCGTGCTCTGGGGGCTTCACGCGCCTCACCCCCGGCTGTAATCGACCGCACTTTCAGGATTTGAAAGCCCCAAAGCCGGGGAAAATGGCTTGCGCCGATTGCTGTAAACTACCGTCCTTTCAGGATTTGAAAGCCCCAAAGCTGGGTAAAATTGCTTGCGCCGATTGCTGTAAACTACCGTCCTTTCAGGGTTTGAAAGCCCACTTTGCTTCTTTCACGAGTTACACTTACATGCGGCTTCACGCGCGCTCACAGCCTTTTTGCCACCGATTTTCACGGGTGGTATGGGGGATTTGCGAGAAGACCTGGAGATTCTGGAAGTACTATAGATTTTAGAAGTTTCAGATCTTCCAGGGCTGGCAGTGCTGTGAGTGCACGCACCACGGTGGCGTCACCACTTGCTTGACGCAGGTTTGGCGGTTTTTCGCTTTTGGATGTCGGTTTGGGGTCTGTTGAAAACTTTTTTTGATGGCATGGGTTTGGAGACGGTTTTGGCGCGTTTTGACCTGAAATGAGCCCTTTTTGACGTGTAGAGTTTTTCTGTATAAGTCTTTGAAGCGCAGTGACTTATGCTGAAAATGGGCTGAAATGAAGGCGTCTACAGCGGCTTCGTTGCCCTAAAGTGGCCGACTTATCAACAGGATTTGGCCTGTTAATAAGTCCAATTTCGCTGAAAGACAGGTGGCAATTTCAGCGAAATTGGAGATGAATGTCGCTGAAATTGAGTGGCCTTTTCGCTGACATTTTGGCGCAAAAATGCCGGTTTCTCGCCTTAAAAATGTTGATAACTTTCCGCACTACCGCTCACGCGATTTGCCAGAACGCCACACCTGTGCTATCATCTCGATAGGCGAGCGGTGGCGGCGTGAAGGACACCCTGACGGGTGAATGAACCGCGCAAGCGCGGAGGAACAGGGTGCAGTGTTGGTGAATGGGCTGCGCAATCGCGGAGGAGGGGGTGAGGTGATAAACGAGGGGGAGTGGCAGGGGCTCTGCCAATCGGCGGCTCTCTGTAAATGTGCTCTGCCAGATAGCACAGAGGAGGGGCGCACCGGAAGGGACGGGGAGGTGAGATGATGGGTAAATGAGTCGCGCAGGCGCGGAGGAAAAGGGGGGAGGAAAGGGCTCGCTGATGGGTGAATGGGCTGCGTGTGGTGTGGGGGATGGGGTTGAATTTCCAGAGATTGTTATAACTTTTGGTTTGCAAAATTATACGGAGTGTGAGATACTATGTAAAGATTCAATCTACGAAGGAGTGAAAAGCAGATGTATACTCACATAGTAGGAACAGGCTCCGCGGTGCCCCAGCGCGTCATTACGAATGATGATTTGGCGAAGATGGTGGATACCAGCGATGAATGGATTTTCTCGCATACGGGCATTCGCGAGCGTCATGTGGTAGGGCCGGAGGAGAACGCCTCAACGTTAGGTTGTGAAGCGGCTCGCCGTGCGCTTGAAGATGCCGGGATTGCCCCGGAGGAAATCGGCACCATCATTGTGACGTCCACGACGCCTGATTACGCAGTTTATCCCTCTACGGCTTGTATTATTCAAGGTATGCTGGGCGCAAAGAATGCCGCAGCGTTTGACTTGGCGGCCGCTTGCCCGGGTTTTGTCTATGGCTTGACGGTGGCAAAGGGTTTGATGCAGATTGATAATCGCCCGGTGCTGGTGGTTTCCACGGAGATCATGAGCCGCACGATTAATTGGACCGATCGTAACACGTGCTGTCTCTTCGGTGACGGTGCGGGTGCTGTGGTGCTGAAAAACAGCGAGCAGCCGGGTGGTTTGGGCTTCCATTTGATTGGCGCAGATGGCACGGGTTATCTGGCAATCCATCGTGAGGGTGGTGTGCGGACGGAAGAAACCGCCCGTCAGGCGCCCAGTGATTTGAAGATGGATGGCCGCTCGGTCTTTAACTTTGCCGTTCGCAGTTTCTGTGACATCATTGCCAAGAGCATGGAGCATTATGGCTGGACGGAGAAGGATTTGACGTGGATTGTGCCGCATCAGGCAAATGTCCGCATTATTGACGCGGCTGTGAAGCGCATTAATGTGCCGGTAGAGAAGTTCTATGTGAACATTGACCGCTTTGCCAATACGTCGAGTGCATCGATTCCGATTGCATTGGATGAGATGTCGAAGAAGGGCCTTTTGCGTCGTGGCAACCGTTTGGTATTGGCTGCATTTGGCGCTGGCTTGGTGTATGGCGGCGTGGCCGTTGAGTGGACAAAGTAAACAGTTTGATTTGAAAGGAATACCGCATCATGGATAAGAAAAAAGTCGTTGTAACGGGTCTTGGCTGCATCACGCCCCTTGGTAACGATGTGAAGACCTTCTGGGAAGGCATTCGTGAAGGCCGTTGCTGCATTAACACGATTACGCGTTTTGACACCTCCCGCCTGAATGTGAA
>JAFTHG010000184.1 GCA_017457555.1 Kiritimatiellia bacterium
ACGCGTACATCCCTGACTATCCAGGAGAGCGTCCACCAATGCCTGTAACTCTTCAGGAATCGTCAATCCGGCTGCGCTCAAAATGCTTTCGGTCAATGACGCACAAGAAGTCTGCATAAAGGTGAGATATCCTGCGAGCAAAACGCCATTGGCTCGCCCATGTGGCATTCCTTTGAAATAGGTTAACGGATAACCCATCGCATGTACCAGTCCTGTGCCCGTTTGAGCAATCACCATCCCTGCCAACATTGCGCCGTACTGCAATTGCGCCAAATTGATAAATGCACCATGCGCCAGACGGATCAGTTCCGGCATCAACGTACGAATTGCTGTTTCTGCCAACGACCTGGAAAGCGCATCTGCTTTCAACGAATAAATCCCCTCAATTGCATGGGATAACGCATCCAATGCCGTATCACACAGCACCTCTTTGGGTAGACTCGTCAAGTAATGGGCATCCAAAAGGGCGACACGTGGGAAAAAGGCAGAAGAGGAAACATTCTTCTTCGTCTTGGCTGTATGGTCTGTAATAATTGAATACTGTGTCACCTCGCTGCCGGTGCCACAGGTTAAGGGGATCGCAACGAGTGGCAAAAGTGAATCCGACTCCGGAACGCCATTGAAGAAAGCTGATTCTGGTGTTTGCGTTGCAGCAACCCACGCGACACTCTTGGCAGCATCAAGAACTGATCCGCCACCAATCGCTACAATAAAGTCACACTGATGCTGTACTGCAACCGCTGCACCTTTATAAACTTGCGTAATATCCGGATTAGCGGAAACACCATCAAAAAAAGAGTAGGGGATTTGACGCACATCCAAACAGGCACAAACGTCATCCAAAGCCCCCGAGAGTCTCGCGCTGGTCCTTCCCATAACGATGAGCGCCTTACGCCCAAGAATCCACCGATTCGCGTGTTTTGCCACGCAACCTCGACCAGCAAAAACTTCCGTCGGAAGAGTAAAGTGCAATTTTTCCATAGCGACCTCTTATTAAGAGTATAGTATAACACACCTCACTCGCTCTGCGATATATTTTGTCGACTAAGTTAAGGGAATTTGTTATCAAATTCTCTTGTTGCTGAGGGGTGAATTTGCTGCGCAGCTCGGTATTACCGATACTTCCAGTCCCGAACAGATTAAGAAGGCTGTCGCCACCCTGAAAGAACGCGCTTTAGCCTGGGAAAATTACTACACCGACCCTGTGCTTTATCAAGAAGCGCATGAAGCGGCCGTGCATGCCCTCGGCAAAGTGACGCCCCTCTTCCAGCAAGCCGATGGCACCTTCCTCGCGTCACCGGCAAAAGCTCCGGCGTCCGCGCCGAAGGCTGAAAACGAGCTTCCTATTGAAGCATTGGAGCTGTCCAGCAAGCCAATGCCGGACGTGACGAAGGAGAAACCAACGAATACATGGACAGGGCTGTCAATTACGGTTGAAGTCCCGAAAACGCAACAAATCTCTACGGCGAAACGTGCGGGAAGTGATATACGTTCAGGCGTGTACAATATGGCATTTGAGAATGTTGATGCTCAAGAAAATGCCATCGTTGAAAACGGCAAACACTACCTTGTCTGGGATGGGATTCGGCACCAAATAACCAAGAAAGGTTTGAAGCATGGGCTGGATCGGCGATTAGGATTAAATAGTGAAATCACAGCCCAGATTGGAAGTGTTGGGAATGCAACAATAGAAGTGCCCGGAGATTTTGGAGAAACGCATTATCGGATCGGGGCAGTCGAAACCCAGCGTGAAGGCCTTAAATTCGTATTGCGTACATTCAAGGATGAGGGCGGTGAGCGCAATATTACCGACATACGAATTTTGAAGTCTATAAACGCAAAAGGAGGCACTCCCTCTCCGACTTTGACATCGCCGGGTAGCACCTCCTCAACGATTACTATAGCAGATTTGAAGCGGGCTTGGGAAGAGGTTTTTGTTCCGGGCTTGATTCAGCCGTGATGTGTCATAGTAATGTGCACCGAAGAAAAATCCAGTTATGTCACACTATTGCTCCTATGTGTCATTTGAATGTGCACCGAAGGAGCTACGCCATGACAGCAAAAACAACGAGGGAATACATGACTAAAATGAAGC
>JAFTHG010000185.1 GCA_017457555.1 Kiritimatiellia bacterium
AAGGTCAATGCCACTTCGCGATCCTTCGGAAGTGTATAGTTAAAGGTATATTGCGCACCTTCACGACGAAAACCCACATTCCCATTCACAGGCGAAACTGCCCACAAGTCAGTCTCATCACCTTCTGCTAATTTCAATGGTGCATCTCCTGTACGCGTCACTACGTAGGAGCGCTCCCACTGCGGCAAGCGCACGCACACTGGCGATCCCGTCTTTTCAAGGCGTTTCAAGAATTCTCCATAACTTGCCTCAGGCTTCTCACGCTTCCATGTCTTTTGGGCGAATACAGCGGTGTTACGGCGAATACGCGGCAAGAGATCACGACCACAGAGCCCCGGGTCCGTCAGGAAGGAATTATCATTCCACATAGCCCAAGCACCGCCCAATAACTTCTTCTCGTTCGGATCAATACTTTCTTTCCCGAAGAATGCAGGTGTCCACGTTTCCCAAAGAAACTTAGTATCCAGGTCATCTCCATAGCCGCCGACACTCCACTTACCATTAGGCACCACATAAGTATACACGTCAAGGATATTCACAATATCATAGCCTGCCTGAATCGCCTCTTTCGGCTTTTGCCATCCCAACGACCAGATGTGCATCTGCACGCCATCACTGATGACAGGCGTCTTTCCAACCTTATAAGTAAACGATCCCCACAAGCGTGGCGTCTTCCCTTTAGACTTGATATGTTTCAACATCTTATCTGCAAAGGCGCGATAGCTTTCATTATCGCCATAATACTCATCCGTTCCGATATGGACGATATCTCCGCTAAAGACACCACTATCAATGTACTCATCAAAGATTGAAGCAACGTATGGAAAGGTTTCAGGATTGGTCAAGTCAAGCATGGCAGCGCGCTCGCACTCATGCTTCTTTCCGACAGATCCCTTGTACATCAAGTCTGGGCGCACACGCACCATAGCCAACGCATGCCCCGGCACATCCAATTCCGGAATCAATTTGACACCACGATTCAACGCATACGCCTCTAAGTTACGATAATCCTGCTTTGAGTACGACATATCTGTAGCGGTCAAACCGGGAATCTTTGATTCCAAACGAAAAGCTCCTGCGGAAGGTTCCAACTTCAATACATCTTCCGGCGTTTTGACACCAGGATACCTATGCAACCAGATATAATTGTCCGAGAGATGCAACTGCACTTCGTTCATCTTGTAGTAGGCACAAATATCCACAATCTGTCGCAGCGTCGTCAATGTAAACGGCTTACGACCACAGTCAAACATAAAGCCACGCACACTATAATCCGGCCAGTCTTCAGCCACGCCACACGGGAACGTATCATTTTGTGCATTAAACACCTGTAACACCGTTCGCGTTCCCCAGAATGCTGCCAAAGCGGTTTTACCAGTAATCACAATCTGATCCGGCGACGCCTCTATCCAGTAACGCTCCGCATCGGTTTTATCCGTTGGCGGCGTTGCGGTATGACGCAAAATAATCGCCCCCTTGCCATCTGAAGATTGTGCATCTGTCACACATGGCACCCCCAACTCTGCTGCAAACGTCGCAGCATACGCCTTCATTTCTACACAGGCATCCGTAGCAATCAATACACGTGTTGTGCTATCAAGAGCATAGACGCCTGTCGCATCCGTCCATTGTTTCAATTCCGGTATCACCTCGGGTTTTGTGCACCAGGCATTTACACCCGCCAACATCGTAAGGGCTAAAAGCATCGTTTTCATACGATTATAGTACCACTCCAACTCACAATTTACAAGAGTGAAAGCCTTTTTGAGAGGGTTTCAATCTGAAAGACACATCCGTATTTCCCCGACTAACGCCTTTAATATCCCCCAAAAAACACATGAGGCAACGCCTCATTGCGTTGCCTCAATAAGATTCTATTTCGTCTCAATTACAATGCTTCCTGCGATTTAATCGCGGGAGCAGCCAATTCGTTACAAAGTGCGTCCACTTGCGGACGCAACTTTTCCGCCTGTGCATTCAAACGACGCCACACCGGCATCTTTTTCACCTCACTGTCATCAAAGGGATGCTTCTCTTCCCAAGCCTTTGCTTCGGCTTCCAAGCGTTTAATTTCCTGCTGCAAACCCGTTGTCTGGTAGCGCAATTCTTTCCGCAAATCCTGATACTTCAAGCGTTGTGCATTGGTTGTAGCCTTCTTCTGTGCAGCCTCATACTGTCGCTCCTTTGCCGGCACCTGTGCTAATTCCGCCTTCAAGGAGATCAGACGTTTGGCTGGCGACTTCAATAAATGCTGTTCACGTTTACGTGCCACCAACCGATCCCGATTGGCACAGAGCGAGAAGTAGTCCTTGCACAACTTCTGATTGCCGACAAAGGTTACCAGAGCATTCACATCGTCTGTCGTTGGAATCGGCCCAGGAAAGTAGCGGCAATCACTCGCTGCCACGATCCCTTTCGGCTTCTTTGAGCGATCCAGTTGAATGTAATAAGCCGGAGCCTTATTCATCTTTACTTCCCGCAGGACCATAAAGGTTTCACCACCTGTAATCGCGGCCAACTCTTTGCCGGTCTTATCATAGAACGGTGTGGTCATCGATGCCACCACGCCCCATCCGATCGGCTCTAAATCCGCCGCCAATACCACCATTGGAAAGAGGAACAATCCAAACCAAAACAATCGCATCTTCATAAATAGAGAACTCAATTCTTGTAGAAAATATACGTTCCGGCAGGAACGCGCTTCATATCAATCTGTGCAGCAGATTGAAGCGGCTTGCCCGGAAACAGATAATATGTGTCCGGTGCATCCCAACGCGATGGACACAAGGTTGAGGGTAATTTCCGACTTGTCACGGGCCCACACATCGCATAGCCGGTCAAGATCTTAGTCCCCGGCGGCAGAGCCTTCAAACTCTTTTCCGTCAAACGGGAACCTTGAATGCGACCACCTGTAGGACGAATATACCATGTATCCGCAGCCATAACAGCATCACCCACCAAAGCTTTGGGATGGATTCCCGCAGCAAGCGTCTGAATCGGGGCATCTGCTTCATCGCCAAGGATCACCTTCGTCCCGGCAACCAACGATTCCCAATCGGTCAACTGATCACCATGAATCCGCTTCCCATCTGGAAATACGTAAATAGTTGAAGCCGCATTATACGCTTCACGCGCCACATCCCATGCCGTTTGCCCTTTACGAATCACGACCGTTCGCTGCTGTTTCTTCACAGGTAACGCAGCAGACGCTGTAGCAATAGCCTGTTTCAACGGCACAGACGATTTAACCACCACAGCCGGAGCAGACGATTTTGCCCCCATCGCAGGTAACTTATACGGCAACAACTTGTCCGCATTCTTCGCATACAAAATCTGCGACAGAAAAGCATCCCCCACGGTCAAACGACGCGCTTTCACATCCGGATCTGAGAGCCAACGTTCTTTCAATCCCAGCAATTTGCGTACGGCGGGTGTGGCATATCCCATCCCACAGCGTTTGCGGCCGCGATGGCTCCGACGATGCCACCGGTTTGGTGTACCATAGGCCACCTGTGCGTGTGGCATTACGTTGGCATCTTTCACGCTATACAGCTTTTGAAGCAACAATACCAGTTCTTTCAACGCCGTATATTGCGCTGCCGTCAAAGCCCGATCGTGATAACCTACCACCTCAATACCGATCGACACCTCGTCGATATTCTTGCGCCCCGACCACATACTGGTGCCACAATGATACGCCACCTTGCGGCGATCCACAATCCGATAGACCTTACCATTGCGATCTACGCAATAATGCGCCTCTCCATTACGGCTTAACTTCCGCAATGAAGAAGTGGCTTCTGCTTCAGTGGTGTGCAAAATAATGTACTGCGTCTTGGCACGGACGGCACGTTCGGCATTCCGTTTAGAGAGATAGGCATTACTCAAGTTTAGTGCATGGCAAAGGCCACACACTAAACTTAACCCAATACCCATCAAGAACCGCACGTTACAACAATTCCTGCAATTTCACATCTGCAGCAGCCACTTTCGCAGCCATTTCCTGCTTGAACGCGTGTAATTTCTCACGTAACGTCACATCCGACAAGGCCAGAATCTGCGTTGCCAAGACGGCCGCATT
>JAFTHG010000186.1 GCA_017457555.1 Kiritimatiellia bacterium
GCAACCGCTGCTGTCGCCATCTTTTGCCATGTTTTTGCATAACAATGATGACTCCAAGCGCGCCTTAATCCAATATTATCTTCATAATGTTTCGTTGGAATTAACCGCACTTGAAAACCTTCCGGTGCATCATAAACAGCCGGAAGCGAACGTGGCCGTTTAAGTGCGTGTGCAAAATCACTGCTCCATAACACCACTTGATGCCCTGCTTTCACCAACGCACGACAAAGTAAACTGTAACGTTGTGGGCGGCGACCTTCTCCAGGCAGATTGTCAAACGGATTATTGATCCAAAAAATCACACCAACCTCACCATTCTTTTTCGGGCGCACGTACCGTCTTCGTATCTTTACCGATACGCAAACGTTCCTGATAGTCTAATGAATAGTGTAACCAGCGGCTCTCATGGCGTTCCATAGCAGACGTGATAATCATTTCTGCAACATCCGCAATATTACGCAATTCCAGAATATCCGCAGTTACCAAATAATCAAAGTAATAACTGTTGATCTCTTCCCGCAAATTCCGAACACGCCGCAACGCGCGATGCAATCGCTTATTTGTCCGCACAATCCCGACATAGTCCCACATACACGTGCGCAATTCCTGCCAGTTATGTGCCACTAAAACCGCCTCATCCGTAGGCACAGCATGGCCATACACCCAGTCTGGCACAGTCACATGTTCTACCGATGGGACAGGTTCACTGCATAATGCTGCTGCACATTCACAACCACACACTAAAGCTTCCAGCAATGAATTGCTCGCTAAACGGTTGGCGCCATGTAACCCCGTGCATGCACATTCACCAATTGCATACAATCCTGGCAATGTCGTCTTTCCCGTGACATCAGCGGCAATGCCGCCACAGCAATAATGCGCCGCAGGAACAATTGGGATTAGATCCTTCGCCATATCAATGCCAAATTCCAAACACTTCGCATAGATCGCAGGGAAGCGTTCCTTCAAATAGGCCTCTCCTTTATGGCGGATATCCAAACAACAATAAGCATCTCCACGCTTCTTCATTTCTGAATCGATTGCTCGGGCCACAATATCACGCGGAGCCAATGAACCTCTCGGATCATACTTATGCATAAAGGGTTGCCCCTCGCAGGTGACCAATTCGGCACCTTCTCCACGCACCGCCTCGCTAATCAGAAAACGTTTTGCCTTGGGATGATACAAACACGTTGGATGGAATTGCACCATCTCCATATTGCGGATCTCAGCACCTGCACGCCATGCCACCGCAACACCATCTCCCGTTGCGATATCAGGATTACAGGTATATTGATACACCTTTCCGCAGCCACCAGTCGCCAAAATGACAGCCCCGGTTCGTACTGCCCAAATCTCGCCCGTCTCCGTACTGAGCAAATAGGCTCCAACCACACGATTTTCATCCGACGGCGTATGCAGAAAGCGCGTCGTAACCAAATCAATCAGCAACGTATTCTCACAGACATGAACCCGCTTGGTAGCCTTTAATTTCGCCACCAATGTACGCTCGACCTCCCGCCCCGTAATATCTCCGGCATGAAGAATACGACGGCGCGTATGACCGCCTTCACGTGTCAAATCAAAGCCTTCCGGACAGGCACTATCCTCCGATTTGGAAAATGGCACCCCCATCTCAATCAGGGATTTCATCCACCGAGGCCCCAATTCAATAATACGTCGGGCAACCGCCTCATTGCAAAGACCTGCTCCTGCATCTAACGTATCCGCCAAATGCAAATCAAACGAATCATCCTGTCCCATCACACACGAAATGCCACCCTGTGCATAATTGGTATTTGATTCATCCAGCGTGCGCTTCGTCACCAACAAGACACGTCCGTGTGCCGCCAAACCAATCGCTGCCATTGTTCCGGCCAAACCAGAACCAACAACAAGATAATCACAATTAATCGTCCGCATAAACACCCCCTCAATCCAAGATAACCGTCTGGCGACGACACGCCCAACAGCAATAAGCGATCGTTACAAAGTAGGAAGCAGGAAGCCGTGTACGAACCGCCAACTTTACACCTAACAACGTCGTTCGGCCCCCAAGTCCCATCGGCCCAATGCCCAGCGTATTCGCTTCTTGCAAAAGCTGCTGCTCTAAATCTGCCAAAGCCGGCAGTGGCGAAACATCATCCAAACGCCGTAACAATTGCTGTTTTGCAACCGCATATCCCTCTGCTCGATCTGCCCCAATACAAATCCCAAGAATCCCCGGTGCACATCCCTGCCCTTGAATACGATTAACGGCATCCAAAATACATTTCCGCACAC
>JAFTHG010000187.1 GCA_017457555.1 Kiritimatiellia bacterium
GCGATACTTTGCAGGCTGAAGTGGATCAGATTCGTGAACAAATCACCCAGACAAAGCGCAATATTGACCGCTTTAAGACCTCTCCGTACTTCGTTGAGCGGCTCGCACGAATGAATCACCGTGTGGCGGACAACGAAATCGTGTATATCTTCCAGTAAGACAAAGGGTGCCGCCACGAGCGGCACTTCCCATTTTCTAAAGACGAGCGCTTATGATTCCTGAAGAATTGTTGATTTTTGCTGGACGTGGCGAGTATCCCATCTATGCGCTTGAAGGGGCTCGTGCCGCCGGCGTAAAACGCATTGTTGTCGCAGGTGTGCGCGGTATGGCGTCCAAAAAATTGCTGAAAATGGCCGATCAGTCAGTGGTGTTTGGCGTTGGCGAACTCCAATCGGCTCTGGATTGGCTCTCGGCAAGCGGCATTCAGCAGATGATGTTGGTGGGGCAAATCACCCCTATGGCGCTTTTCCGCACCCGATTTGACGCTTTTACCCGCCAGTTATTGGCATCGCTGCCAATCAAGAATGCCCACACAATCTTCGGGAAGATTATTGAAGAGATTGAGAAACGGCACGTCACGGTGATTCCCTCCTCCTGTTTTATGGGCGATCATATCCCCGGAGCAGGCTTACTCACCAATCGCCCCCTTACGGCGTTGGAACAGGATGATATTGATTTCGGGCACCGTGCAGCAATGGGCGTCTGTGACTTGGATATCGGCCAGACGATTCTGGTCAAGGAAGGGATGGTCTTAGCGGTGGAAGCCTTTGAAGGTACCAACGCTACCCTACGCCGCGGAGCAAAGCTGGGTGGTCAGGGCTCTGTTATGATTAAAGTGGCCAAACGGGACCACGATATGCGCTTTGACATCCCCGTTTTTGGCGAACATACTGTGAAATTGTGCAAGAAATGTGGCATTCGTGCGGTTGCATTTCAGGCGGGGCGTCTGGTGATGATTGACCGGGCGCGCGTTATTGACCTTGCCAATCGCTATGGAATTGCGCTCATCGGGTTAGACTCCGGCTTGCCCATGGCCCCCCTGGAGCCTTAACGCTCCTCTCCGACCCGTAAAGCCTACACTTAAAATAAACCGCGCTTCGTTACGGACGAAACGCGGTTCTGTTTTATGTGGCACAGCCGCTGTAATCCATACGCTTATTCTTGCGATACGCCCTTATTCTTGCCTGATTCGTTCTTCAAGGATGGCGTTTGCAGATGTAGGGCATCTGTAATCACACTCCCAAAGCGATCGCGAAGGTGATCTAACGTCTGTGACAGTCTTTCGTGTCGCTGTCGCGGATTCGAAAGGGCGGCTTGCTGTGCAAAGAGGTCATCTTCACCAAAGGGTGATGGCGAGGTGGTCAAGTTTTCAACGCCGAAACCAATCAATCGCACGGGAAGCGGTTCCAACGCAGTATCCAGCAAACGCCAAGCGGCATCCCGCAATGCAAAATCGTCACAAATCGGCCACGGGAGCGTCATTTGACGCGTAACGGTGCGAAACCCGGCATAGCGGATTTTGATGCGTGCCGTTCGTGCCCATACTCCAGCCTCTCGCAAACGGCGGCCCACATCTTGTGCAATCCACAGAAGATCTTTACGTAAGCACTCTGCTTGCGTCACATCTTCCGGATAGGTGTGCTCACGGGAGTAACTCTTGTCAGGCGTTTCTACAAGCACTGGACGCTCATCCTTACCAAAAGCTAATGCGAGCAGATGCTCGGTCAGTGCTGGCGTGAGCGCGGTGCGAAGTTTATCCGGATTTACCGACTGCAAATCGCGCACGGTCTTTAAGCCCAGTTGCATCAGCGCCTCGGCACACTTGGGACCAACACCCCACAGAACACGCAACGGTTTCTTCCCAAGCCA
>JAFTHG010000188.1 GCA_017457555.1 Kiritimatiellia bacterium
CAACATCAAATCTCCTTTTTGGGATTGGTACTATTCTTGTTGCCTGTCTTTCTTACTATCTAAAACTGAGCCAATTCGTTACAGTGCCAATTTTGCTACTTTGTGCTTATTTATCAATCCCGACGACTCCGTTACCCAAGACTTTAACTGCATGTGCGTTTCCCATTTATTTGTTGCATATGATTCCGTTATCTCTTGTCAATCTTGCAGTTAAGAATATCCCTCTGTTATCTTTTCTCAAAACATCTGTGGCAGGATGGGTGGTTGTTGGTGGCAGTATTATGATGATCTGTATCGTGATGTGTAAGGGAATGCGAAAAGGAATGCCAAACTTTTCAACGTTACTCTTTGGCGGACGATAGGGCTGATCTTTTCCACTACGGTATGCGTGTTATGCACATTACGATTTATGTGTGTAGCAAGTATTGCTCTTTTCCTTACAGAAATGCGTGTTATTGTTTTGCTTGATATCTTTGGGAGAGGATGTTAATCTGTTATCAATGTTGTTGGCTACGGGTGATGGCCGATGACGGATGGTTTATTTGAGCGTGTGATGCGAAAGGATGCGGATTATGGCGTTTATCGGTAATTTGTTATGGTTCGTTTGTGGTGGTTTTGTGATGGGATGCAGCTTGTTTATTTTGGGGTTGCTGTGGTGTTGCACGATTGTTGGGATTCCGGTGGGGGTGGCCCTTTTCCGCATGGCATCGTTTGCATTTTTACCTTTTGGCAAAGATTTGGTTGCGGCGGAAGATGTGGGCGAAACGCGTGTGCTTGGCACGGGGTTGATGAGTTTTCTGTGGATTGTTTTATTTGGTTTCTGGACGGCATTGTCGTGTGCTGTTGCGGGATTACTCTTGTGTTGCACGGTGATTGGAATTCCCTTTGGTTTGGCGTATTTTAAGTTGGCTAAGGCCAGTTTCAATCCTTTGGGTAAACGGGTGGTGCCCATGGCGGTTGCAGAGGAGATTCGGCGACGTAAGGTACAACAAACGGTAAATGCTTACACGAAGTAAGAAAGAAGAAGCGCCTCTGTTGATAGCAGAGGCGCTTTATGTAAGTGGGGGCAATGAAAGATGTTTTTAAGGGGTGGGGGTGTCTCGGAACTTCACGGTTTGAGCAGGTTGTGCCGCCAGTTTTCGAATTGCTTTTGGTGAACGGGTCACTGGGCCATTGGCGAATTCCGGAATGTTGTAGGAGAGCATTCGGCGCGCATGGTGTGCGGGGTCTTCCTGTGGTAAGAGGAACGGTTTGGTAAAGGTGCCAGTGGTGGCATCAAAGTGGGTGAAGTAGGGGCGTGTGTAGGTGCCGTCTTCACGTCGGGAAGAAAAGACCATCCAGGCGCCATCGGTCGTAAAGCTGTGGTAACTCTCGGTGTCCGGTGAGTTGATTTCGGTCAGGGGGCGCATGGAGCGACCTTGTAAGTCAAGTAACCAGAGGTCGGCGGCGTGGTGCCAGATGTGGAAGACGCCTTGGGGTCCTAAGGTGAAGACGAGCCAGCGTCCATCGGGGGAGAGGCGTGGCAGGGTGATGGAACGGTTGTCTTTGGAGGCATTGAGAAGCATTCGTGGTGTAGAGAAGGTGCGCTTCTGAGCGTCATAGTCGCGCACAATCAGGTTGTAGCAGAGATTGGTGTAGGCAAGGATGGCCTGTTCGGAGCGTGCCTGCTTATCGTCAGGGATGGCATCAAAGCCGGGCTGTGCGGCCACAGAGTAGAGGCGTTTGCCATCGGGTGACCACGTGGGGAAGCAGTCAAAGATGTCGGGTTGGACTTCAATAGGGGTGGCAGTGTCACTCTCGATATCGTAGAGTAACATATCGCTACGGGAGTCAAGGACTTCAATCTTGTCAGGGTTACGGTAGTAGAAACACTGCAATGTGTCGTTAACAGAGAAGGCGATTTGCTTTCCGGAGGGATGCCATGCCGGATAAACGCCGGAGGAGAAGAAGGGTCCGCCTTTGAAATTACGCTTCGATCCGGGGTCGTCTTTTCCGGTGTAAATGATAGTCCCGGCATTTTCTGCGCGCAAATGAAAGAGGAAACTATCGGGGTTGCCTTGATTGAAGACGTGGCAATTGACGCATTGTTTCTGGGAGGATTGGAGGTTGGTATAGAGCGGTTTTTCCTCAAAGGTGGTTAAATCGCGCCAGTAGATGCCGACATTCTGGTAATTTTCGTAACTTGGCGGAATCAGGCGGTAGGAGAGTGTGGGCGCGATGGCTTCCTGTGCCACATGATTGGTGGCGCAAAAGAGGGTTTGTTCACGATCGGTGACCGTGATGGTGTAATCGGAATCGGGGATGAGAAAGGCACGCCACTGTTCGGGAGAGAGACGCACTTGGGTGGGAAAGGTTTGCTCGTTTGTAGCATTTTTCAATGTCACAATAGCCGTGTCGGGAGCATTGTGAACATCAAAGTTCAGCGGTGCGATATTGGGTGGAATCGTAATCCCGGCATAGTCGGGATAGAGCGTGACGGGATTTTGTGCGAAGAGTGAGGCAGGAATCGCCAAAAGGCCGGCAATCAGGCCATAAAAGGGGGGCCGTTTCATGACTTGGTCCATCGCACATAGGCACCAGAGGGCAACTTAAAACAGGTTTCGGCACCGGTAAGGCACATTTCGCCTGCATCAAAACTGCCTTTGAGACCACGCAAGGCTTGCCGCAGGATGTTCTCCAATACAATGGGTGTATGGCCGGGAGTGTGAGCGCTCAGGAGTAAAAAGAGGGGGTTGTCGCTGAGTAATTCGCAGCACAGGCGCAGCGTTTCGGTGAGGTCACGTTCAATCTTGTACGTTTCGCCATTGCCACCACGGCCATAAGTGGGCGGATCTAAGATGATGCCATCATACGTCCGGCCACGGCGTAATTCACGGTTCATAAATTTGTGAACGTCATCAACGATCCAGCGGATGGGGTGTTGCTCCAATTGATTTGCCGCGGCATTGCCACGTGCCCACTGCACCATGCCCTTTGAGGCGTCCACATGGCAAACCTCAGCGCCACCATGGGCAGCAGCTAATGTTGATCCGCCGGAGTAGGCAAAGAGGTTGAGCACACGAACCGGGCGATTCGGCGCTTTTGCTGACCGAACGATTTCCTTAATCCATGCCCACTGGGCGCGTTGCTCCGGGAAGATGCCAAGGTGGCCGAAGTCGGTACCGGAGAGGCGGAACTTGGTCCCATCCACATCAATGGTCCACTCTTTTGGCAGACGATTCCGCCCATGCCAATGGTTGCCATCTTCACGGTCAAAGGAGGCATCCGCAGTTTTCCAGAGCGCAGGTTGTTGCTTTTGCCAAACGGCTTGGGCGCAGGGACGAGCTAAGATGAGATCGCCGAAACGTTCAAGTTTGGAGCCGGCGCCACTATCAAGAAGTTCGTAATCGTTCATAGTTAAGCGAGGTTATTCGTGAGCAGAGGTCGTGAGACGGGTTAAGAGATTACGCGCTGCGGCCATTTCTGCGGCTTTTCGCGTAGCGCCGGAGCCCTCAGCAGTGAGAAGATTCAATGTTGCCGAACAGTAAAAGCGTGGCGAGTGGTCTGGTCCTTCGCGTCGGATCAACTGATAAACGGGTTCGGTTTGAAGGGTGCGCTGGGCATATTGTTGCAATTCACCTTTGGGATTGTCAGAAACACCCGTGCAGTGGGCTACACTCTGGAAATCGGATTCGGTATAGAGCTGTTGGAAGAATTTTTGTGCGGCCGTCTTGCCGCCATCCAGCCATGCAGCGCCTAAGAGGGCTTCAACCGCATCTACTTCTGCCTTTTGTTTCCACGTTTTGCCCTTATTGAAGTAGGTCAGACTTTCGTGAAATGCGGGATCAAGATGGGGAATGCGCTGCAATAATCCCTGACCGGAAACCAAGTGAATCCGCATATCCGTTAAGACGCCTTCATCGGCTTTCGGATAACGGATGTACAAAACCTCGGAAACAAGGAGTTGTAATACCGCATCGCCCAAAAACTCCAAACGCTGATTGTCCGGCTCCAGTCGATTTGGAGCCGGAACAGTCAGCGCTGTTTTGAGCAACGCAAAGTCCTTAAAAGCGTAAGGAAAGGTGGCGTTAAACACGATGGTTATTTCTGAATAACGTTGGTTGCAACCTTTAAGACCGAGGCAATATCTGCCAAATTGGAGGGCAGAACCATTGTAGTGCCGGCCTTGGCCAACTTACCGAATTCGGAAATGTACTGTTCTGCCAGGCGCAAATTAACGGCATCGGCACCACCCTTATTGGTGCTGATGGAGTCGGCGATAGCGGTTAAACCTTCTGCCGTTGCCTTAGCCACCAGCAGAATCTCCTGTGCCCGACCTTCCGCTTCGTTGATGCAACGCTGCTTTTCACCTTCAGAACGGGCGATTGCTTCCTGCTTTTCACCCTCTGCACGATTGATGCGAGCCTGCCGTTCACCTTCAGATTCGGCAATCATGGCACGCTTTTCACGTTCGGCACGCATCTGTTTTTCCATAGCATCTCGGATAGATTGGGGCGGCGTAATGGACTTGATTTCGTAACGCTTTACTTTAATTCCCCACGGATCAGACGCCTTATCAACCGCTTCGCAAATCGCAGCATTAATGGATTCGCGCACTTCAAAGATTTCGTCAAGGTCCAATTTGCCGATTTCCGAACGCATCGTTGTTTGCGCCAACTGGGTTGAGGCCCACAGGTAATTGTCAATGCCATACGAAGCCTTCGCTGGATCCATCACCTGTAAGTAGAGAATACCATCCACTTCAACCGTGATATTATCCTTTGTAATGCATTGTTGCGGAGGAACATCTACAGGGGTTTCTTTCAACGTACGGCGATACGCTACGCGGTCAATGAACGGCATTAAGATGTGGAATCCGGCGTCAAGAGTGGAGCTGTAGCGGCCAAGGCGCTCAATGATGTAGGCTTGACGTTGAGGTACAATGACGGCAGACTTGAAAAGAATTGTTAGAAACGCAATGATAATAATTGCAAGGATGATTAATTCGGGCATAATAGAACTCCTTTGTGAAGTGTAGGATGTAAAGAGGAAGGGAAATTATTCAACCGTTAAGGTGATGTTCTGTTGCTGCGTAACCTTGACAGTTGTGCCAGCAGCAATCGGACGCTCTGCAATAGCCGTCCATTCGCTACCACGCACCGATACACGCCCGGTTTGCGGAGGTTGGATGGCGTGGGTGACTGTGCCGATGGCACCCACCAAACCGTCATCATCCGCATCGCCTTGGGCGAGTTCACACTTGCCATGGAGTGTTTTGCGGAAGCAGTACCGACCAAGAATCAAACTGAGAAGCGATGCGATAACAAAGATGTATCCTTGCGTGACGAGGGTAACATCGGTGCAATAGGCGAATAACGCAGCAATCAGGGCGCCAATACCAAAGAAAATAACAATAAAGCCAGGCATGACCAATTCTGAAGCAATGAGAACGATACCGGTAATCAACCAAATCGCAGATAGACTCATGGGATGTCTCCTTTCTCAATCAAAACGATGTCACTAACAGCGCCTATTATACACTAAAAGGAAATGGGGACAGCGCAATTTTTATTAAAAAAGAACCGCACCGACCCGTAGGGTTGATGCGGTTCGTTCTTAATCTCTGGAGATTAGGGATTATAGATGGCGCCAGTGGGCTTTGCGGCGGGATTCATGTAGAATTCCTGACCAGTAGCGTCCAACACGGAAGCCCAAAGGTTAGAGGAAAGTTCCACCTTGCGGCGCTCAATGGTTGCCAACGGAATCGGCACTAACGAGTAGTCGTCATTCAAACGCCCCACTACGCAGTTGGTGCGACCTGCCATTGCGGCGTGTACGGCCATACGGGCCAAGCGGTAGCAGAGCACCGAGTCGGATGCATCTGCCGGGCAGCTGCGAATGGTATAGCTGGGGTCAATATACTTGACGGTAACATCGTCATTTTTGGCCTTGAAGTGGCTGGTAATGCGATTCTTCAAGAATTCACCAATATCCTTCTTGAGGATGTTGCCGGAAGCATCCTTACGGACCTCGCCTTCCATCAATTCCTGGCCTGCACCTTCTGCCACAACAATTACAGCGTGACTGCGGCCGGATTCAAAGCGACGCTCCAAAGCGCGTAAGAGACCATTTTCGCCGTCTACGGTGAAAGGCGATTCTGGAATCAGACAGAAGTTGACCACGGGGTTTGCCAATGCTGCGTAAGCGGCGATGAAGCCGGAGTCACGTCCCATCAACTTCACAAGACCGATGCCGTGATAAGCACCCAAGGCTTCAGCGTGTGCCGAACGAATCGCAGGGATGGATGCTGCCACAGCTGTTTCAAAGCCAAAGGTGCGACCCACGAAATGCAAGTCATTGTCAATAGTCTTCGGAATGCCGACCACAGAGATCCTCAAGCCACGTGCGCGGCATTCATTTGAAACGTCGCGAGCGCAACGCAACGAACCATCACCACCGATTGCGAAGAGCACATTAATGCCCAAACGTTCCAAGGTGTCAACCATGCGGGCTGTGTCCTGTTGGCCACGCGAAGAACCCAACATTGTGCCACCTTCTTCGTGAATGGTGTCCACGATATCCGGGGTCAAAAGGATGGGATCGTAGTTGTATTCAGGAATCAAGCCGGCATAGCCATAACGGAAACCATAGATGGTTTTGACGCCATAGTCAAAGGCCAGCACTTCAACCAAGCCCTTGATCACGTTGTTCAAGCCGGGGCAGAGACCGCCAGCAGTGACGATAGCAGCGCGAGTGGTTGCGGGATCGTGGAAAATCTTACGGTGTGGACCAGCGCTTTCCAACTTTGTCACCGAACCATAACGCTTAACAAATTCGTGGACATACGAAGCACGGACGCTAAGCATTGAATACATATCGTCTGCTTCAATGAAGTGTGCGGCATTGACGATCGGCGTATCAATCTTACATTCACCCAAAGACTCGGTGAGAAAGGTAAATTCCGAAGGGTCTTCAAGAATGCGATCAAATAGCGAAACCATAGTCTTATCCTCTCTTGCTTACATCCCTGCTGAAACGAAAACTAAAGGATGTAAAATTGGCTCTATATTATACGTGGTTTTTGATCAAACGTCAAATTATTGATACAAAAGAGATGATGAACTTGAACGTACGGTATGCTGGAGGTGCTCCTTTCTGGAAGGCGAAGTCTCTTTTTGCGCAGTGCGAATCTTTTTTGATTAGTGTTTATTACGACAATACAAAACTCTGTCTGTATTCAATGCAATTCATTCTTGAGGTTTTGCGTAGCACCTATCATAACAAAAACAAAACGGCTGCCTCCTGCGAGACAGCCGTTTTGATGCAGTGAAGCAAAGGCTTACTTGCTGGCTTCTTCGATTGCCACAGCAACAGCCACGGTCATACCGACCATCGGGTTGTTACCTGCACCGATGAGGCCCATCATTTCCACGTGTGCGGGCACAGAGGAGGAACCTGCGAACTGAGCATCGGAGTGCATGCGACCCATGGTGTCGGTCATGCCGTAAGAGGCGGGACCTGCAGCCATATTATCGGGGTGAAGCGTACGGCCGGTGCCACCGCCGGAGGCCACAGAGAAGTACTTCTTGCCTGCGAGCATACATTCCTTCTTGTAGGTACCGGCCACGGGGTGCTGGAAGCGGGTGGGGTTGGTGGAGTTACCGGTGATGGAAACGTCCACACCTTCCTGCCACATCACTGCCACGCCTTCGCGCACATCGTCGGAACCATAGCAACGCACCTTGGAGCGGGGACCGTCAGAGAAAGCGATCTCGTTCACGATGTTGAGCTTGCCGGTGAAGTAATCGAACTCGGTTTCCACGAAGGTGAAGCCATTGATACGGCTGATGATGTACGCAGCATCCTTACCCAAGCCGTTCAAGCAGACCTTGAGGGGTTCTTTACGAACCTTGTTGGCCTTCATGGCGATACCAATTGCGCCTTCTGCTGCTGCGAAAGATTCGTGACCTGCGAGGAAGCAGAAGCACTTGGTTTCTTCGCGGAGCAACATTGCGCCGAGGTTGCCGTGACCGATACCGACCTTGCGGTCGTCTGCAACGGAACCCGGAATACAGAATGCCTGAAGACCTTCACCGATCGCTTCAGCTGCGTCAGCAGCCTTAGTGCAACCCTTCTTGATGGCGATTGCTGCGCCAACAGTGTAGGCCCACTTTGCGTTTTCGAAGCAGATCTTTTGAATGTTTTCAACGATTTCGTAGGGGTCAAAACCCTTAGCTTTGCAGATTTCGCGGCATTCCTCGATGGATGCGATGCCATACTTTTCGAGGACAGGCGTAATTTGATTGATACGACGCTCGTAAGATTCGAACAGTGCCATGTTAATGTCCTCCTTATTCGTGACGGGGGTCGATGGACTTCACAGCACCCTGTTCCTCGGTCACGCGACCATAGGTTCCGGTGCAAGCCTTGAGGGCTTCGTTTGCATCTTCGCCCTTCTTGACGGCTTCCATGAACTTGCCCATGTGGACGAATTCATAACCGCAGACTTCGTTGTTCTTATCAAGGAAGATCTTGCGGACATAGCCTTCAGCCATTTCAAGGTAGCGAACGCCCTTCTGAGCGGTGGAGTACATCGTGCCCACCTGAGAGCGCAGACCCTTACCGAGATCTTCAAGTCCGGCACCGATCGGCAAACCACCTTCAGAGAAGGCGCTCTGGGTGCGACCGTAGACGATCTGGAGGTAGAGTTCGCGCATTGCGGTGTTGATAGCATCGCAAACGAGGTCGGTGTTCAATGCTTCCTGAATGGTCTTGCCGGGGAGAATTTCTGCTGCCATTGCTGCGGAGTGGGTCATGCCCGAGCAGCCGATGGTTTCAACGAGAGCTTCTTGAATTACACCTTCTTTGACATTCAGCGTCAACTTGCAAGCACCCTGTTGGGGAGCGCACCAGCCTACGCCGTGTGTAAGTCCGGAAATATCCTTGGTTTCGTAGGCCTTGACCCACTTGCCTTCTTCGGGGATTGGTGCCGGAGCGTGCTTTGCACCCTTGGCAACCATTGTCATGTGCTCGACTTCGCTCGAGCAAGCGTAGGGACAACTCATAGTTTTCTCCTTAGGTTAAATGGTGAAAGTATTATACCGCATTGAAGGCGTTATCTGCAATAGCATTTCAGTTGATTTCCATAAACAAATGTTACCGAAAAGACGTTCGTTACACCTGTTTGAGAGGGGAATGTGACATTTTTTAGGTGAGATGGTGTGAAAGAATACGAAAAGAGGAAGCCGTTTCTGCGTCTTCCTCTTTGAATAGGGTATTGAACTTCTGGATTTATGGTCGCGCGGTAGAATCAACGAGTGGTTGTGGCGATTGCGGCAATACTTCTTTTTGAGCTTGTAGTTCGCGCTTGCTTTCATCGCGCTTGTGGTTGATTGGAAGTCCACAGGTACAAAAACGTGATTCGGTCCGCTCGGCATAATGCTTCTCAAGGCGATTGGCAAAGCGCGTATGATCAAAAGCTGGCGGTGGTGGTTGTGGTGGCCGACGCGAGAAGTAGGGATTCAGCGCCCACAGGAGTGCAGAGGCCGAACAGGAAAGAATCAGAATCGCAGACAACACACTATAGGTTGTCGCATTGCTCCGACGCAGTTTGGGTTGCACCGTAACATTATCTGCGGTGATACCATTTAGTGCTGAACAGGCGGCTAAGGCGCATGGGGCCGCAATCGAGTAATAGATTTGCCGCCCGCGCCGTTCATCAAGGATGACTCCATACTGACGCAACATTGCCAGATGCTGACTGATGGCCGATAGCCCACCTTCAACTTCTTCGGCAATTTCGGCTACAGAACGGGGGCCTTCCGATAAAAACTCAACAATCCACAGGCGTGTGGGATGTCCAAGAGCTTTGAAAATATCCGCGCGCAATCGCAAAGATTCTGTTCCACGGGTATTCATTTTATTCATGTTGAAGGTGGCCATATTTAATTGTTTCCTCTCTCCAGATGTGCGCCTATTATAATATGGAATGCGTGTTTCTGCAACAAAACAAACAACACACGGAAAAAAACCGTGCGTTGTTGTGTTAAATCGGAATGATTTGCAGAAGCAATCAGTTCTCAAAAGGTGCTGTAATACGGGCCTTGAAGAAGCGTGGCGAGGTGTCGCTCTTTGGTGCTAATGACAGCTGACCACTCGCAAAGGTCTGTGGCTGGGTGGTGTCGCTGACATCTTCCCATGTTTCTGCTGTCAGAGAATCGGTTGCCAAAAGGGTGATGCTGCCATTAATGGAACCTTCTTTCAGCGTATCTCCCATGGCCAACGTCACCGTCAAGATGATATTCCCAGAGGCATCAATTGTAAATGCGGTGATGGTTAGTTCGGTTTCTTCGGCGATTGCTGTGTAAGGTTCCGCATCTAATGTGTAGGCCATCAGGTAGTCAGCTGCGGCGGTGACAGATTGTAAATCACCCGCCGTGAAACGTCCAGTGGCAATGGCATTGCTCAACCATTCGGCCACTGCTGCCGGTAATAGATTGTCTACGGCAACTGTGCCATCTGCCTTCTTTAAGGTGATGGCCGAGGCGGTTGTATTGGGTTCTGGGATCCATGTCTTGTCATCACCATAAACGGCCAGACCAATGACAAAGCCGGGTTCGTTCTGAGCCACATACTGCTTGCGGTCATAGGCAAGTACGAGCGATTTGCCGCCCAAAAGCACTGTGCCGGAGGGTAAAGTGAAGAGGTCTTCGGAATCTTCCGGGAGCGTTGTCACATCCATTAGACCTTCCACGGTCCACCCACTGAGGTCAATTGCTTCGGTATTGGGGTTGGTGAGTTTCACACCTCCCGTAACCCTTTCCATAACGATGGGGGCAAAGGCGGTAGGATGGGCCAGGGGAATACCTGCATTTTTGTTGAAGGCGTAACCGATTTCCCAAGTGTCATTGGTGATGGAGTGGGTGTTGTAGAGGTGGTTGCGGCGTGGTTCCACATAATTGTCCCACATATCTTCAAAGGCTTCGTCCCACTCCAGAATGTGGTCCCAAACATAAATCACCGTGTTAGCATAGGATGTGCCCCACTTGGCTCGATCGAGTTCGGCATCGGCTGCGGTGACTTCTTTGAAGAGTGTGACGTAATCCCAGAAGGGCGTATCTTCCTGCGAAGTGCCTGGAGCCTTGAGGTGTTCGTCCATCAACGTGCGTAACCGGCGCAAATACATTGCACGGAAGTCAGAATTCTGCCACAGGGCTTCCACGGCGTAGTTGCCGCTACCCACGGTGCTACCATTAGATGTATGTGCACGAATCTTCCAACCGCTGTAGAGGGGATGCGACTTGAAGTTGTCGGAGTCGGGACGTAATCCGATACGTCCGGTTGCGCTATCATCGCCATAGTACCACGCACCAAAGGAGAGGTTGTGGTCATACGCCAGTGGCATCCAGACGTCGTTACCATTTTTGTCCCAATAGAGACAGATGTTGGCCCAGATGTCATCGCATTCCTGAGTGATACGTGCCGTAGCGAGGTAGTTGATCCATGCGGGGATATCAAAGCTGTCATAGACGACTTGGGTCAACTCGGCATCATTCTCGGGGCAGGAAGCAGACTGCGAGAAGGTCGTCGCCCATGCGACCAAAGGGGCGTAGGCTGCGGTACTCGTTTCATCGCCATCATCCGGCGTCTTCTTCTCTACCGAACCTGCGGTTGTACCCACATTGGGTGAGATGGCGCCGACATTCTTATAGCCGTAGCCCATCGGGTCAAGGCCGTAGTAGTCCTCAATGAGTTCGTCCGTAAAACGGTTGGAGTGGAAGGCGAGCTGATAAAATTCGCCATTGAGGTTGAGGCGCACGGGATAGTGGAAGGGAACCAGATTGCCAGCATTACGCCACACGTGGAAGGAGAGGCTCTGACGGATAAAGGTCAGGTCGGCGTATTCTGCCGTGAAGGAGGTCTTGCGAATCTCTTTCAATTTGGTTCCCTTCTTGCCTTCAAGCATATTCTTGCAGGTGAGGGGTTGGCACTTGCTGAACCGCAAACCATGCGATTTCTTCGGGAAGCCTGCCGAAGTATTGCCGCGCAAGTCGATTCGGACGTTGTCGTAGTACGTATCGGTTTGGCTGTCATAAATGCCGCACCGTGCTCCCAGCGGATGTGCACCCTTGATAGCATCGTAGTCCTTGTCCATCAATTCCAGATTGGCTTTGTCTTCAACAAAGAGGTGGAAGGTCTGCAGTTTTTCATGTTTTGCCATTTGCGTTTCGGCATTTGGTGTGACAATCGTGCCGAACCAATTAGGGCAATCGTCTGGATTATTGCGTGAGGGGGAAATCCACTGACGGGCTGCACCATCGGTGATGCGTGCACCAAATTGAATCAGTTTGCCGGCCTCCGGGAGGTCTGCGGCAGGAATTACACCCACGTAAGCAGGGAAGGTCTTTTCGACTTCAATCGTTTCGCCGGCCTCATCCTCTTCTTCCACCACGCGGAGGAAGACACCGTCGGTGTGGGTCATACTCACATACTTCACCTCACCGAAGTTACAACGGTACATGAGCTCCACCTTCGCAAGCGTATTTTCGTCATCGTCTGCGATGGGATGAACGTCCAAAACGACTGTGTAGTCTTCGCCCGGTGTGGCGGTGGGGTCCGGGAGGTAATACCCGAAGTCCTCAAAGACTTCTTGGTTCGTGGGGCCGATGTTGGGACCATAGGCAATGGCATCGGTATAGATATTGGCCTCACCGGGCGTAAGGGTGGGCATAATTGCACGGGTGATACTACTGGCAGTGGTTGAAAGCGTGGCGCCCAAAACTGCCGACATCGTTGTCGCGCTCTGCGAGGGTTCAAGTGTCCAAGCCACCTGCATGGTATCGATTCCTTCCGGGAGCGTTACCGATGTTTCGGGTGACACAGTAGTTCCATTCATTGTCAGCGTCAGCGTACCTACGGTTTCCGGCGCATGGAAGACGATTTCTGCATCGCCAGAGTACGAAGGTAACGCCACAGTCGCGCTTCCGGTTACCGTTTGCAGTGTTTCAACGGTGGTGGTGCCTTCAAGGCCATTTTCCGTCTTGAGGGCTTTACCGCGTGTTTCTGCCGAACGATTGTAGCATTTAACCACTTCACGGGCTGGGAGCACACCGGAATAGATTTGAATGTCGGCCATTTCACCACGGAACCCACGCCAATAATTGTCGTGCGAACCGCCAAAACGACGTGTCGTCATTGCCGGCGTGTAGCCTGTAATGGTCTGTGAATCCACAGCCACACCATTGATGTAGAGTGTGCCTTCTTGAGAGGTGGCATCAATGGCGAAGGCAATGTGCGTCCAGTCATCCAGGGGTAGCGCCTTTTGGTTGGCGAAGGGAACATTTACTTTGGTACCACCACCCCGCTGAATGTAAACCTGGTGTTTTTTATCGTCTTCGTTGGTTCCTACCAAGAGCAGATAACCATCATTGCCTTGACTTCCGTCACGCGAGTCCATCAGGGTGATGGCTTCTTTTCCTGTTGCATCAAATGACGTGGGCTTTACCCAGAAAGCGAGCGTCTCACCCGCAGACGTGAGGGTGTCGGTAGCTTGATAGGCGTTTTCGATGTAAGCACCATTGGAGGTATAATCACCGGCATTGAAGGTGTAGGTGTCCGTGTCCTCATTGTAGGAGAGATACTTTCCTGTGGTGTCATTTGTTCTGGTGGCCAGGCCGCCATACTGCGTTGTCACATTCCGCAATGCCGCATTTTCATCGGCCAGATAGCCCACTTCGGTCGCGCTCAACCCACGATTAAAGACGCGGATATCGGCCAGCTGACCGTAAAATGTATGCCACGAGGTCGAATCATAGGCGTGGCCGAAACAGTAGGGGATGGTGGTCTGAAGTGCACAGTCAAAGGGCATCTCTGCGGAGAGTTCAGCCTTACCATCAATATAAAGGGTCAAGGCATCACCGGCCTTTTGTCCCGCCACCAGCACGAGATGGTGCCATTGATTATCTGCATAATTGGCCGTTGTATTTGAGAGATACTGAGCGGAATCATTCGTCGTCCGCGGCTGAATCGTAATCTGATTGTCATCATTGAGGAAGACAAGTATGCCAGTCCGATTGGTAGTTTTTGATGGGCGGCTCTCAAAGAGCGGCATACCGCGCCCCGAGGTGTCGCTTGTTACGGTTTCGTTGGTCGGTTGCGACCGGAACCAGAGCGACACTGTGTAATCGGCTTCGGGGTAGGTATCAGGTGTCAGGCGGATGCCCTTGTTGCCACCCGTCATTCCAGCAAAGTCATAAGCCGAAGTCTGCAAAATGCCAGCGGTATCAAGTGTGTCTGCGATGGACGCCGAAGTGACAGCCGTATCCACCGCAATGGTTGCCATTGTCACCTGCCCTTCCGTCACATTCGTGGGCGGTTGCATCGTTGCAATCGTGAGGCGCCCCTGTCCTGACTGCGTTTCGCCATCGCCGATGGTGTAGGAGTAGGGTGTCTGCTCATCAATGATGGTGCGTGTTATCACACGCTTTCCTGGGCCAAAGCTCTGGTTGTCCGGTAAATCCACCGGCACAATAAAGGTCTGCAAGAGTGTCTTTTGATCACTCTTGTAGAGCGCCACATTGGGAAACTTCTTAGGATTCACTTTGGAGGGGAACACCATTACGTCATTATCGTAAACGGCGACCTTTTCACCATCCCAATAATTCGGATAGGCTTCACTGGTGTAAACGAGCGTGCGTTCGCCAGGTTGGAGTTCACGATCGCAGAGAATGCGGCGATTCTTCTTCTTATCCTCCTTACCGCGATTCCAACGGATTAAAGCGTAATTGCTGAGATTATCCACTTCAGTGCCCGTATTGGTGAGTTCAATCCAGCCAGCCTCTTTGTCATTCGGATCCAGCGCATCCGGCCGAGGACAAATCTCCGTGATTTCAATCGCCGCCAAAAGTGACGAACTCGTCAGTACCGTGGTTACTGCACCAAACCAGAGTGTTGCGGATGTAGACATAAGCTGCTCCTTGGTAATCGCTACGAGCCAATAAGAAATGTTCTATTATTGTGACGGATTTTGACGAGAAAAGCAAGAAGTTACATTTTAGGAGGCGCTCAAATAGGACACGACTGGGGACGAATTAACCGGTTTCAGAGTGCATCTCTGCTGGCATATAGCGATAGAAGCAAACAGGATTTACACACATCTATCTTCTGCCGCCCTTACATGGCTTGATGATTCTTCCTGATATTTAGATTGGGGGTTACCGTTCGTTTCACTCGCTTCACCCCTGGCTTTCATCTACAGCTCTTTCAGGGGTGAAATCCTACTCATCCCCTTTGC
>JAFTHG010000189.1 GCA_017457555.1 Kiritimatiellia bacterium
AAACACTTGGTGAATGCAATGGTGTCCGCATCATTGATGACTCTAAGGCAACATCGCTTGCTGCAACACAAGCCGCATTAAAAATTTTAGGAAAGAATGTTCACCTTATTGCAGGTGGGCGCTTGAAAGAAGACGATTTAGACTTCTTGGACTTAGAACTCTCCTCGGCTGTCAAACAAGCTTATCTTATCGGTGAAGCCGAAGCGAAGCTCTTTGAGGCTTGGAATGACCTTTGTTCATGTCAGCGCTGTGGCAATATGGAAACGGCTGTTGCACAAGCTTTAGCGGCCGCACAACCGGGCGACATTCTCCTCTTATCACCGGGATGTGCCAGTTTTGACCAGTATACCGGCATGGCAAAGCGTGGCGACCATTTCAAAGCTTGCGTTGAAGCGCATGGTACGTTAAACTAAAGCCTCCTCAATGCGCTCCTCTTTGTGCGACACCCCTCCGGAAAGAGGGGTGATTTATTTTCGCCGTAATGCAGAGCGAATCGTCCAGACAGATACCCACAGCAGAACAAGCGCACCTGCAGCACAAACAGCACGATGAATCATTGGATTATCCGTCACCCCACATGTAATACCACTCAACAACCGCCACGATGCGCCATAATAGTCAATCACTTTTGGCAGGAGATAACACCATAACGCCCCAACACCGAAGAGTGTTATTGGAGCGAACCAGCGACCAAACCGTATACAATCTGTCAGCAAATAGATCACTGCACAGAAGATAAACGACCACCCTCCTGCAACGCAAACATAAGAGCTTGTCCACAATTTCTTAACAACTGGCACCCAGACAGAACATCCCCATCCAATTCCAACTAAACTCACACCGATAAGGAATATCCAAACAGCCTTATAACGTACCGGTGAGCGTAATAAGTCCGCCAACAGCATGCCTAAGTAGGCAGTGAACACGGCTCCTAAGGTGGAAATAATCCCTTCCGGATCTAATCCATCAATCCCACTGGCATCAGGAATACCCGGCAACCACATCCGATCCACGGCCGCAGCCCAATTTGCATGCATCGCATACGGCGTTTCGCCACCACAAACTTCAAAAAGCAATGCATATGCGAGCAGCCCCAAGGGGAAAAAGAGTATGCGCCATCTCAACGGCAAGACGGTATAGATCCCGGCAGCAAACAACACCCCTAATCCAATGCGTGCTAAAACACTCGCATAGCGGATCGCCGCCCAATCTGTTTGTTGCAAGGCGCCATTGTAAAGAATACCCAAAGCTACTAAAAGCAATGTCCGCAAAAGCAACCGCTTCCATCGCCGTACACATGGCACACCCTGTTGAATTTGACGTTGCCATGAATATGTAAAGGCTGCTCCGGAAACTAAAAGAAACGTAGGGAATAAAGCATCATAAAACGTAAAACCCGCCCATTGCACATGGCCCAACTGTTCGCGAATCCAATTCGCAATGGCATTCTGTGGAAATAAAAGACAAATGGATAAACAGAGCGCATCGCCTCCAGAGATGAAAAACATACACCATCCACGAACGACATCCAGCATCCGCACACGTACAGACGGAACATTCTCATGCTTGGCTTCTTGTTGATTATCAGATGCGATTATGCTATTCGTCACCATCATTTCTCCCAACATTTCCTGACAATAGGCTATTCCTTGTTCTGCGATGCAAGCCTCCCGTCTTCAGTTTGAAGACGGCCCAGTATTTATTGGCGCCCTTTACGCCGGGAAACAATACGTAATAAAACAGGCTCAATAATCGCCCACGGATCTTGCGCTGTAGAATCTACTAATTTGAACCGCATTTCAATCGCATAGTGGCGTGCCGCACGTAATTCTTGTAATGTATACCGTTTTGCCGCTTCAATTAATTTGTTAAGCGTCCATCCCTGCTGTCTTGCAAGACGCTGAGGAAGTTGCTTCTGTTCAAATCGCCATTGACCATTGGCCAACCACCGATGTTCCAATGCATCTGAGATGGCGCAGAGATCATTGAGCGTATTGAGTACAACAACAGCCGTTGGGAAAGCAGCATTTTTATCCGACCGAAGCCGTTCTACAGCCTTGGCAACGTCAATTGGCGATCGTTTTTGTAATGCTGTGACCAAATCAAAAGGTTCTCCACTCACCGAGGTAGAGGTCACTGCGTCTAAATCATCCAGTGAAACGGCTGTTACTCCAGCATTCAAATAGGTACGTAATTTTTCCAACTCCGAAACCAGAGTACGCGAATCTGCCCCAACACGTTGCACAAACGCCGCTTGTACCGTGCGTGACATCGTTAAGCCACTCTTTTCTAATAACGGCGCCAAGCGTTCTAATGCAATCTTTTCCAAATTAAAGGAGCGGACATCTTCACCACAAACCTCAAACTTTCCAGCGGTTTTAATCCATTTAGCAAACTTTGATGTTTGCGGGCAACTATCTGTGGTGATAATGAGATGATGTTGTGCCGGCAAGGGATGTTGTTGTAACGTTTCACAAAAAGCTGCAACACCCTCTTTAGCCGCTTGCGATTCAACTGCCCTACCCTTAACACCGGGCATAAAATTAGCATCGCGCAACCAAACAACTTTTCCCCCGCCAAAAAAACTGTCGGTATAAAGGGACTCCTCTGCTTGATTCAATACCGAGAGGACATCATCCCCTTTATCACATTGTGCATCAATGACTTCTAAACCAAGGTCACGCTCTGATGCGGGACGATGCTT
>JAFTHG010000022.1 GCA_017457555.1 Kiritimatiellia bacterium
AACTTGCCGCGTTTGGCCATTCAGAGCCATGGTAATATTCGCACATTCTATGCTCAATTAGATGATATGTTGCAGCTTGTGCGTGACCAATTGCTGGATCGTTTTGAAGTACAAGCTCGCAAACGTGTCCGGAACTTCCCGTATTTGATGGGCGAGGGCATTTGGTTGGATTCGGAAAAGCTCAGTCCGGATGATGAGGTTCGTGAAGTAATCAAGCACGGTTCGTTAACTTTTGGCTTCATCGGGTTGGCTGAAACGCTGAAGAGCTTGATTGGGAAGCATCATGGTGAAAGTGCAGAAGCTCAAAAACTGGGACTTGAGATTGTGACGCACATGCGTGATTATGCTGACCGTTGCGCGAAAGAAACAGGCTTGAACTTCACATTAATCGGTACGCCTGCTGAAGGGTTGTCGGGACGTTTCGTGCGAATGGATAGAAAACGTTTTGGCGCGATTCCGGAAATCACAGACCGTGAATATTACACGAACTCTTTCCATGTGCCTGTTTACTTCCCGATCAGTGCATTCCGAAAGGTTGAAATTGAAGCTCCTTATCATGCATTGACGAATGGTGGTCATATTACGTACGTTGAACTGAATGGTAAGATGGCAGATAATCCGGAAGCTTTTGAAAAGATTGTTCGTCATATGGCAACCTGTGGTATCGGTTATGGTTCGTTGAACCACCCCTTGGATCGCGATCCTGTTTGCGGATATCGTGGAATTATTGACGATGTTTGCCCCAGTTGCGGTCGTAAAGAGGATGATGGTGGCCCGTGTTTCGAGCGTATCCGTCGTATTACCGGCTATTTGGTTGGTACATTGGATCGTTTTAACAATGCGAAGGCTGCCGAAGTGCGTGACCGAGTAAAGCACCTTTAATCGTGTAAAACGAATAGCGTTTGCATAGCGTTATTCGTGTTCTTAAGAGCGTGTTTCGGCAGTGCCGAAACACGCTTCTTCTGCCCCTGAAGCACAGTAGTTTAACTCGTCAACATTATATTAGTAGTATGGCGTTAACATTGCGAATCGCAGGAACAATTCCAGAGTCTATCGTAGATGGACCGGGGTTTCGTTTTGCATTGTTTACGCAAGGGTGTCCACACCATTGTCCGGGATGTCACAACCCACAGACACATGATCCAAATGGTGGGCGTCAAGTGTCACTATTGGTGTTAATGCGACAGATTTGGCAGTCCAGGGCACACATTGATGGAGTTACGTTCTCAGGGGGTGATCCCTTTTGTCAGCCACTCCCTCTGTACCATTTGGCACGATGGTGCCATCGGTTAGGGCTGGATGTAATGGCCTATTCGGGATGGACATTGGAAGAATTAAGAGCGAAACCTGAATGTCAAAATCTCTTGAATGAGATAGATATTTTAGTAGATGGACGCTTTATTATTGCACATAAAACGTTGAATATTCGATTTAGAGGTTCGTCCAATCAACGTCTTTTTCATTTAAGGCATGGAGAAGTCGTTTCTGTGGAATAAACCGATATTTTTGAAAGTGAAATGATATTTATTTGGAAAAGTCACTAAATTTACTTCCAATTTGCGTAGAAAACGTGTATACTACTTATCAATTTTTGAATTGGACAAAACATTTGAAACGTTTCCAAGGATAACCGATGAACGAAACCGTACAGTCCACGTCTGCTGCAGTGACAGCTGGCACTACACAACCTGTTGATAATTCGGCGGGGCAGCCCCAGCCACAGGGTATGTTGGGTGGTTTAGGCTCCTTTTTCCCGATCATCCTGCTTTTTGGTGTATTCTATTTTATGATGATTCGCCCGCAGCAACGTAAGGAAAAAGAACGCCAAAAAATGATTGCTGCACTTCGCGCAGGTGCTCGCGTTTCTTTTGCAGGTGGTTTAATCGGCACGATTGTTGAAGCTAAAGAAGAAACATTTGTGATTGAAATTTGCCCCGGGACTACTGTAGAAGTGGCACGTGGAGCAGTGGCGGCCGCATTAGATGGCAACCAAAAGTAAGTTGGAGTGTTAAAAGTATGTTGAACTTCAAACAGTTGGATACGCCGAGCCTTGTCAAGTGGGCAATTCTCGCTGCGTTAGTCGCTTTTTCCTGCTATGTGACGTTCCCCGCGAAGGAGAAAGTACGTTTAGGCCTTGACCTTAAGGGCGGTACAAGTTTTACCGTGCAAATTGATGAAGCGAAGTTGATTGAGGATTTGAAAGCCCAGAATTATGTGAAGGCTAAAATTGATCCTGCTACAGCAACTCCTGAACAGCACGCAAATATTGAACAGCAGGCACGCCTTGAAGCACAACAGACGATGACTGATGCAGACGATCTGACGCTTGAGGTGTTGCGCAAGCGTATTGATGCAATTGGTACGAACGAGCCAATTATTGCTAAGGGCAGTGACCATCGTATTTTAATTCAGATTCCCGGTGCAGACGCTGAACAGGCCCGTTTGGCTGAACAGTCGGTCAAAAGTGCGGCCTTTTTAGAATTCCGCTTGGTGCATAAAGATAATGACACCAAGGTTCGCGACGTAATGGATAGTACGCGCACACCTGATGGCTTTGAGCGTAGTACTTGCAATGGTCGTATCTGTTTTGTTCGCAGTGCTGAATACTCCAAGTTAGCAGAAGCCTCTGATTTCTCTGTTAAATTGGGCCGTTTTGCTGCACCTTCTGCACTGTATGAATGTGTAATGGAAGAGATCGGTACCGATCCAGCAGGTCGCAAAGCGTATGTGCCGATGTTTGTTTCGCGTAGCCGTGAAGCGATTGTCGGTGGCGATACGGTTACAAAGGCATATCCTTCAAAGAATCCGACAACTGGGCACACTGTGGTTTCGTTGGAATTTGATTCTGCCGGAACGCAGGCTTTCGCAAAGTTAACGGGACGTTACATCGGTCGTCAACTTGCGATTGTATTGGATGATATCGTTCACTCTGCGCCTGTGCTGAAGAGTGAAATTTCGGATGGCCGGTGTGAAATCTCCGGGAACTTCTCTTGGAAGTCTGCCTCTGATCTTTCTGGTGTTTTGAATGCCGGTGCATTGAAGGCGCCAATCCGTATTATTGAAACGCGTTCGGTTTCTCCAAGCTTAGGCGAGGAAGCTATTTCAAAGGGAACGTTGTCAGCAGTTATCGGCGTGGTTGCGGTCTTCGCTTTTATGCTGTTCTACTACATGAGCTGTGGTGTCGTTGCAGATATCGCGTTATTGTTGAACGTGATTCTTTGGCCGGCTGGTATGATTGCGGCTTCCGGTTTGATGAGTGTATTCATATCGGATGGTACGGGGAGCACCACGTTGGGGCAACTTCCCGTGTTGACGCTGCCAGGTATTGCAGGTTTGGTGCTTTCCGTAGGTATGGCGGTAGACGCAAATGTCTTGATTTTCGAACGTATTCGTGAAGAATTTCGTTTGGGTAAAACGGTTAAAAGCGCTATTGCCGCAGGGTATGATCGTGCATTTTTGGCAATCTTTGACTCAAACTTGAACACGTTGATTACTGGTGTAATTCTCTTTATCTTTGGCTCTGGCCCGATTCGTGGTTTTGCAGTAACGCTTTGCGGCGGTATTATCATTTCAATGTTTACTGCACTTGTTGTAACACGTTTGATCTTCAATCTGATTGCAGAAGATACAACGAAACCCTACAAGATGCAACAGTGGGTTAAGGAAACGGTTGATTTCGATTTCTTGCGTTGGGCTAAACCTGCAATTATCGCCTCGGTTTCAATAATTGTAATTACGCTCGGTATCTTCTTTGCTCGTGCGATTAAGAATCCTGCAAGTGTTATGGCGGTTGACTTTACTGGTGGCGTGGCATTAATTTATGAAGCCACTGATGCTGAAGGTAATGTGGTTCCATTGGATACTGAAAAGGTGCGCGCTGTAGTTGCGGGTACAGGTGTGACGGATCAGACGGTCCAGAATACAGTTGGTGAAAATGGTAAAACGCAGACGTTAGTGAAAACTTCGACTGTGATGCTTCCGCTGAATGGTAAGGAAGAAGCTTCCGCGAATATCATTGAAGCAGCATTGGATGCCGCTTATCCTGAATACAAGGTGAAGCTTGAAAGTAAGGATTTGGTGGGATCTCAGATTGGTTCTGAGTTGAAGAAGGATGCAACTTGGGCTGTCATTATCTCGTTGATTTGCATTATTGTTTACGTCAGCTTGCGCTTCCAGTTTGGCTTTGCGCTTGGTGGTGTGGTCGCATTGGCTCATGACGCACTGATTACTTTGGGTATTTATACAATTTGTGGCAATCAGGTCAGTTTGACAACGGTAGCTGCACTCTTGACGATTGTTGGTTATTCCATCAACGATACCATTGTGATTTTTGATCGTATTCGTGAAGAAATGGCACGGGATGAAGAAACTCCGTTCCCAGCCTTGGTTCGTAAGGCGCTGAATCAAACTTTGAGCCGTACGCTCTTGACGACACTTTCGACATTGTTGCCAGTGTGTGCACTCTACTTCTTCGGTGGTGCGGCAATGCATGATTTCGCATTTGCGCTCTTTATCGGTATGATTGTTGGTACATACTCAACGCTCTTCATTGCGCCTATGGTCATGTTGGCTTGGTATCGCTTCAAGCGTCCGCGTGCAGTGCTTCCGCTTGAAGCGGTTGTTGAGCAGAAATAACCCTTTTTTGGAGAGGTGGCAGAGCGGTTGAATGCGGCGGTCTTGAAAACCGTTGAACCGCAAGGTTCCGGGGGTTCGAATCCCTCCCTCTCCGCCAAATTTAAAAGACGAGTGACGCTGGTTGGCGTCACTCGTCTTTTTATGAATGTAAAAAATATACTTCAATTAAGCCATCCCCCTTTAAAAGATGCGATAAGAGGGGCAAAAATCTCGTTTTTGTTGTGGTTAAGTTAGATTCACTCTTGCAGTGTGTAGGGATACGTGATAAAATGTTTTCATAAGTTTGAGAAAGGTTGTATACTGCATTA
>JAFTHG010000023.1 GCA_017457555.1 Kiritimatiellia bacterium
ACTCACCTCAAAAGCAATCGAAATTCTCCAATACAAACTCGTGAATTACCCAAGACCTACACAACTCAAAAAGAAGGAAGCCGCATGAAGATTTTTAACCTTTTCCCAATATCCCCTCGCGATTTAACTTGCAATTCACTTAGGGTAAAATAAGGCGCGATGTATCGTAGTGATGTACACCGAAGCGGAGGCAGTCTATGACACATCTACGGACATTCAATGTACTGTGAAAAGCTTTTTAGGGGAGTGTTGTTATTTTTGCTATACTTTTTGCATGAGTGAAGTTCAAGTTAGACGGTTTAAGATTATTTGTTCGTATGATGGGACTGCGTATTTTGGATGGCAGACGCAGCCCGGTTATCCCAGTGTTCAAGAGACGATTGAACAAGTTTTGGCTGGAATCGTCAAGGCACCGAAGGTGGATATTCATAGTAGCGGTCGCACCGATCATGGAGTGCATGCCCATGGACAAGTCTTTCACGTTGACTTGGTGACTCGCATGACGGAACGATCACTCAAAATGGCGTTGAATGCGAATGGACGTTTACCTCCTGATATCCGGGCGTTGTCGGTGAAAGAGGTGCATAGTCGCTTCCATGCGCGTTTTGATGCCAAACGCAAAGAGTATCGCTATTATGTTTGGAATACGCGTATTTTACCTCCTAATAAGCGCCTGTATAACGCCCATATTGTGCGTCCTCTCAACTTAGATGCAATACGATCGGCGATTCACTACCTTGTTGGCACGCATGATTTCGCTGCATTCGCTGCGAATGCAAATCGCCCCATTGAGAGCACTGTACGTACTATTTATGAATTTGAAGTTACGAAACGGGGTTCGCAAATTTGTTTTCGCGTTCAAGGAAATGGCTTCCTTTATAAGATGGTACGCTCACTTGTAGGTTTTTTACTGCGTGTCGGTTCAGAGAATGAGAAACCGGAAGCAATTCTATCGCTTTTAGAGCCGGGTAATAAGCGTACCGCTCGTGTGCCCTCTGCTCCAGCTGCGGGTTTAACATTATGGCGCGTGTGGTATCGCTAAGCGTGAGGATGGTAAGTTATAATGAAGGATGATGCTGTTGATGCTGACGAATGTCAGGCTGAGGTGCTTCCAGAATCAGAAGTCTTTACACTGACAATTGAAGGCGGAGCCGATGCCCGACGCTTAGATCAATGGTTAGTCGGAAAATTGCCGGAATTAACGCGGTCACGGATTCAAGCATTAGCAAAAGCGGGGCACCTGACAGATTCAGAAGGGCGTACCATTACGAAGCTATCCGTTGCGCCACAACCGGGGATGATACTGAATCTAACGCTTCCTCCTGCAGAGCCCGTTGATATTATTCCCGAGGCGATTCCTCTTAACATTCTCTATGAAGACGCGGATTTGATTGCATTGAATAAACCTGCTGGGTTAGTCGTTCATCCGGCTTGTGGTCATAGCCATGGTACACTGGTGAATGCTCTGTTGTATCACTGTCCTGACTTGAAAGGAATCGGTGGGGAGAAACGTCCTGGTATTGTTCATCGTTTGGATATGGATACATCGGGTGTAATGGTGGTTGCCAAACACGAACGCGCACTTCACGCTTTGGTTGAGACCTTCTCGACTCATAACCTTACGAAAGAATATATCGCTATCGTTCATGGGGAACCAAAGCCTGAGGGAACATTGGATAACTTGATTGGGCGATCTTCTTTCCATCGTCAAAAGATGGCGGTTGTCCCGGTAAATGGACGCCGTGCGATTACACATTGGAAGCGTTTAGCGACCTTACCGAATGGACTCAGCCGTGTGCTTTGTCGTATTGAAACGGGACGCACACATCAAATCCGTGTTCATTTAGCCTCATGTGGCACACCAATCGTAGGCGATGCGCTTTATGGCAAACCTGCCCTTGACCATCGCTTACCGCATCCTCCGGCACGCCAACTGCTTCATGCGCTCCATTTGGAGTTGCCACACCCGATGACAGGAGCGAAGTTATCGTTTACTGCGGAGCCGCCGGAAGACTTTGCTCCGTACTTGGCGTAAGGATTTCATTATAAAGCAAAGAGGCGCTGTTGGGATTTTCGACAGCGCCTCTTTGCGTAAATGAATATACTTGCGTGAGATTATGAACGTGTCAGGAATGCACCTGCGCGTTTTGCGGATGGATTCAACTGCCCCCCCATGAAGACCGGCGAACCATTTACAATTACGGTGTCTACCCCTGTACTGAAACGATGAGCGTATG
>JAFTHG010000190.1 GCA_017457555.1 Kiritimatiellia bacterium
ACCAGTGAAATTTACGGTGACCCAGAGGTGCATCCGCAACCTGAGCGTTACTGGGGGCACGTGAACACGCTTGGGATTCGCAGTTGTTATGATGAAGGTAAACGCGTCGCGGAAACGCTGGCACTGGAATATGCCCGGTCGTATGGGGTGGATGTTCGCTTAGTACGCATTTTCAACACCTATGGACCTTTTATGGACCCCAAGGATGGTCGCGTGGTGTCAAACTTCATCTTACAGGCCCTGAAAGGGGAAGATTTTACCCTCTTTGGAACAGGCGAACAAACGCGTTCCTTCCAGTTCGTAGACGATTTGATAGAGGCGTTTATCCTTTACAGTCGCAAGACGCAAGAAGAATGTCGGGCTTTCTTTGCTGAAAAAGGAATGACGTTGCCAGTCTTGAATGTCGGCAATCCCGGTGAATTTACAATGCGTGAATTGGCAGAAACCATCTTGCAGTTGTTGCCAGAGTGTACGAGTTCGATGACGTATGCCCCCTTACCAGGCGATGACCCCAAACGGCGGCAGCCGGATAATACGTGGGCACAGGAATTCTTAGGATGGGCTCCACGTGTGCCACTGATTGAAGGCTTAAAACACACGATTGCCTATTTCCGCACAACGTTACCCTGATCAGCCTGATTGCTCAACCACGTCTCAGGATGTGGTTGATTTATTTTATTGGCAGGAAAAGTTGCGTATTGTTCTCCCTTTTCGGTATTATTTTTAGTGCAAACGCAGCATTTCGTACGACTGTTATTGTGATGGATAGCGTTTTGGACCATTAATAAACATGGTGACTACGACAGAGAATCCCTTTTTCAGCATTATTGTCCCGGTGTATCAGGTTGCACCCTGGCTGAGGGCTGCATTGCGCTCACTTCTTCATCAGACCTTTACAAGTTGGGAATGTATAGCCGTTGACGATGAGAGTAGGGACGCTTCATCGGAAATTTTGGCTGCGTTCTGCCGGGCAGATCATCGAATCCGGATGATTTCACAACCGCATGCCGGTGTTTCGTGTGCTCGGAATCGCGCCTTGGCACGTGCCCGTGGCAAGTATATCTGTTTCATGGATGGTGATGATTGTTTTTATCCATGGGCTTTACAGGCGTTTTATGACGTCATTCAACAGACGAATGCGGATCTTGTGCGAAGCCGTTTTCCTGCTTATCGACCTTATTTGCAGAAACGGAACCCAAAAGATACCGCCTTTACGCACTACACAGAAAAAAAAGAGGTGCTGACGTGGGGATGGCAGACGTTTTGTGCAGGCGGTTATGCATGGACCTTTGCGGTACGTCGTTCAACGCTGGATACACTGCGTTTCCCGGAACAGATCGCATTAAAAGAAGACGTGATTTTTGCATTGAATCTGTTGTCAAAATGCCGGACAGCGGTTCAAATGGATGAGATTGTGTATTGGTATCGGCGTCGCAAAGGTTCAGCCGTCCGCCATGTAACAACACCCTCTTCAGCATTAATGCGAATTGAATCCTATGAACGTCTGGCAACTCAACAGTTAGATCTGTACCCTGAAGACGTGTCCGCAACGCATCCGCTCACCAGACTGCTAATGGAAGAGTTTGAGGAGTGTGCGTTAAGTCTGGATAGTGCGTTGTTGCCGGAGGTGATTCATCGGTTGCGGGGCTCTGGAATCCTTGCACTGGAATGTGTGCCATGGTGCAAACGACAAATGATACACTTGGCCGAACGTGGCCTCCTTTGGCCCATTGTAATGAGAGCTCGGTGGCGTCACGCCGTATGGCGCTTCCTCCAACTGCTTCATTCGTGGGTGCGTTGGTTACTGGATCATACGGTCATCAGAAATCGCTTAACATACGGCGAAGAGCGTGTCACAATAACAGACCAATTGCACCTGTAAGCGCATCAATGTGGACTTGTTGTGCACGCAAAACAGCACTGAACGTTAGCGTATGAATCGGGAGAAGATGATGAAAGGGGCTCGTGAGGTTCTGAAACGGATCGCGTTCGCAGGGGGAGGAGGA
>JAFTHG010000191.1 GCA_017457555.1 Kiritimatiellia bacterium
ACACTTTCTAACCTATTGTTACCACTTAACGGGAATTGTTATCGATAAGCTTGCTCACTTTTTAATGTATTTTGCGGTCTGTGGCGCACTTTGGATTGCGCTGCCCGCCCGATTCTACCACATTCCCTCTCCTCTGTGGGCTTTTTTGATTGCGACACTGTGGGGCCTTTTGATGGAAGTTCTCCAAGGCGTTCTCACGTCGCTGCACATCATTTCACGCGCATTTGACCTACATGATGCAGTTGCCAATTTACTTGGAGCGGCTGCAGCCTCTCTCTGCACATCCACGTTGATGCTGCTTTGGCGACACCATCATTCAACACAAAACCGCTGAAATCCCGTTCTTTTCACGCCTCATCAGCCCGCTTTTTGCCCGAAAAGTACGCCGTAACACCCTGACTTGTGCTAAAGTATTTCCTGTTTGGTGTCGCTATAATAATTCAACACCGCCATAAACAAGGAGATGACGATGAATCTCAGTTTGGGTTTATCTTCGTATGAAGCACGCTTTCGTTGGCTCGCAGTACTCTGGGCCATTCTCATGACCATTTGGTGTATGTGCCCTCTCCCTTGGCAAACCCGTCTCACGGGTGCCGCCATCTGGATTGCCATCACCATTCTTATCTCACTTGTCGTTGCGTGGTGGCGGCCACGTTCCAAACGCGAAGTGCCAATCTTCCTCTCCTTCAACCATGTCGCAGAACGTCCTGTAGATCCCGAGCATCCGGAAAAGACGATTCGTCCACAGGATTTGGAAACCCTCATCTTTCACTTAAAGGCTGCCGGCTATCGGACGCTGACGACCTCCGAAGCTATCGCCCATCCTGATCTTAAATCGGTCGTACTGACCTTTGATGGCGGTTCGCGCGATGCCTTTTTCGCCCTCTTCCCTATCCTGCGTAAACTTAATGCCAAGGCAACATGCCTGATTCCGGAGTGTGAGCCTGCGGATGTTGACCAACTCAAAGTATTAGAAATCAAAGAAATGGCGCGTTCGGGATTAATTGAATTTGGTGCAACCGTTACGCCTCAACAGGCACAGTCTGCTACGCTTGCAGAAGATATTCGCCGTATGCGTCACTGGTTGACAGGCGTTCTGGGCGCACTACCCATCCCTTTTGCACTTCCCGATTGTCCCGAAACGGCAGCCGTTAAAGCCGCCGCACTCGCCGAAGGCTACCAGTACATTTTGACAAAAGGCAAATATATGCGCCCCATCGCAGAAGCACCCGACGACATCCATCGCCGGACAATCCCCGGCAATCGCGGTCCTTTGCAATGTTATCTCTTAGCGACGCGCGGACGTTATCGGATTGGCTCTACCATTAAGCAATCCCGGTAACAACACGGCGCTATCGCCTTGCAATAAGCGCACGCCCTTTACGCGTGCGCTTTTATAATATTGTAAGGCTCCATTTCACCAGAGAGGATACGCTTTCTCTGCCGCACTGACGCGTTGTCTAATCTTAAACAGAAAAGACATTTGTTCTGCTCACGATTCACATCTTCTGCGAGAGGCGTGTTTTCTTATCTTAAAAAAAGAAAAGACCGCTCCGGAAGAAGCGGTCTTTGTCTGATTTCCAGATACCTGAACTCAGCGACGGAGGCCGAGGTCGGCAAGCATCTTGCGATAAGCCGGTTCATCGGTACGCTTGAGGTAATCCAGAAGTTTGCGGCGGTTGTTCACCATACGAATCAGACCATAACGGGAGGAGTTATCCTTCTTGTTAGCCTTCAAGTGCTCGGTGAGCGCCTCAATCTTCTTGGTGAGGGTCGCGATCTGAACTTCGCTGGAGCCGGTGTCACGTTCGTGACGCTGGAACTGCTGACGGATTGCATTCTTATCAACCATGGTGTTCTCTTTTCTCTTTAGGAGGTTTTAACACCTTTCACGCTGCCCCGGACATCGGGGCTTGCCCGCAACGGGGAACGTATCCTAAGACACGTCGCAGGAAAGTGGGGCGCACTATATCACAAATCGCGCCCTGTTTTCAAGTAAAATCATCACTGATGGCCGTTAAATCGTGATGTGTCATAGTAATGTGCACCGAAGAAAAATCCAGTTATGTCACACTATTGCTCCTATGTGTCATTTGAATGTGCACCGAAGGAGCTACGCCATGACAGCAAAAACAACGAGGGAATACATGACTAAAATGA
>JAFTHG010000192.1 GCA_017457555.1 Kiritimatiellia bacterium
CATCGCTTCATGCGGTCCCACCGGTGTCAACACTTTACGCATTGACCAGATGCGCGACAACTCGTCCGGGTGCAACAACAAGTCTTCCTTACGTGTGCCGGACAATTCAATATTGATAGCCGGGAAGATACGGCGATCCGAAAGACCACGATCCAGCTTCAATTCCATATTGCCGGTTCCCTTAAACTCTTCAAAGATCACGTCGTCCATCTTACTACCGGTTTCAATCAACGCCGTAGCCAAAATTGTTAAGGAACCACCGTGTTCAATATTACGCGCCGCACCGAAAAAGCGCTTGGGCTTATGCATCGCATTCGCATCCAAACCGCCCGACAATATCTTCCCGGAATGTGGTGCTGCGGTGTTATACGCACGGGCCAAACGCGTGATGGAGTCCAAGAGGATCACCACATCCTTGCCACTCTCAACCTTGCGTTTTGCCACTTCAATCACCATTTCAGAAACTGCACAGTGACGCTGCGGTTCTTCGTCAAAGGTAGAAGAAAAGACTTGCGCCTTCGTGTTACGCTGCATATCCGTAACTTCTTCCGGACGTTCATCAATCAACAAAACAATCAATTCCACATCCGGATAATTTGCACTAATCGCATTGGCAATCTTCTGCAACAACACCGTTTTACCCGTTCGAGGAGGCGCCACAATCAACCCACGCTGCCCAAAACCTACAGGCGTAAATAAATCCATCACACGCGTTGAGTATTCATTACGCGTTGTTTCTAAAAGCATACGCCGATTCGGAAAAACTGGTGTCAGATATTCAAAGTGGGCAATACGTTTTGCCTGTTCTACGGGTAAACCATTAATCAAAGACACCCCTGCAAGCGCAAAGAAACGATCGCGTTCACGCGGTTCACGGATGGGCCCCTCAACCAAATCCCCCGTCCGCAAGCCATGACGGCGAATCTGCTGCTGACTCACATACACATCTTCCGGGCACTGCAAGTAGTTATTCGCCGCCGAACGCAAAAATCCAAACCCTTCGTTCAACATCTCCAGAGTGCCAGTAGCAATCACCGTTCCCTTGCGACGCAAATGGTAACGGATCAACTCCATAATCACTTCATGACGTCGTAAATTAATCGCATCTTCCGCACGATCAGCCGGTAATTTCGCCACCAATTCCTCAAAGGGCACATCATCCAAAGCCTTCAAATAAAGTGGTGGCGCATCTTCAGGCAAAGGCTCATACTGCACCGATGGTGTTACAGCCCGTTCATTCCCATTTCGTCCCTTATTATTTCCCCGTTTATCATTTCGCTCCCAACGATTCTTACGAGCCTCTACACGTGCCCCACCATTTTCAGTATTCCCTTCGGAAGGCTCTGATTCAGGCAGTGACGCCTCCGTTGAAATCATCTCGGGCACTTCCGGTTGCGGCACTGCGATAGGTTCTGGCGTAATTTCTACAAACGACTGCGTGATTTCCGGTCCTGGCACTAAAGATGGCAACGCTTCTCCTGCGACAATCTGTTCCGGTGTCACCGTCACCTCTTCAGCCTTTGCCGTGGTGGCAACAGCCTTCGCTGGTGAACGTTTTGGCTTTACAATTGGACGCGCCGTCCGCGAACGCACTTCCCCATCAAGTGCTTTGGGACGTGCTACACGCCGTGCGCGAATTGTCGGAGTTTGAATTTGTTGCTCTTCATTATCCATAAGTACTCACTTACCTTTATACTAAACAGAACCGTTGTCGCCACAGCGCTACCAATGCTTTAACCTGTTGTTGTAACGGCTCTGGCTCATCCGTATCGTTCTTCAAAATCCAATCTGCACGCCGCACCTTCTCTGCCAACGGCATTTGCGCTGCCAAACGTGCCTCTGCGGCTTCTCGTGTCATCTGCCGGACCTGACACATCCGACGCAACTGCGTTTCTCGACTTGCCGCCACACACACGACACCCTGCCAATCCTTCTCCCACCTACACTCATAAAGTAATGCAGCTGAAAAAACAGAAATCTCCCCCGGCGCAGCCGCTGCCAACCACTGATGCACTGTTTGACGGACCAATGGATGCAGAATCGCCTCTAATTGCTGACGCGCCTCTGGATTCTGAAAGACCAAACCTGCCAATGCAGCGCGATGAATCCCGCCATCCTCAGATAAAACGCCCTTCCCAAACAACTGACCAATCGGCTCAACAGCGGCCCCACCCGCCGCTTCCAACTGATGCACCACTACATCCGCATCCAAAACACGGCAACCACAAGCCTGAAAACAAGCTTCTGCCATACTTTTACCACAAGCAATTCCGCCGGTTAATGCGAATTTCGGGGACATACAAGGAAAAACTAAAGAAAAACAAACGGCAACAGCCGAAAATAATATGTCAAACAGTGCAGTTATAATATCACAACTCACCACATCCTGCAACAAACCATTTCATGACAACATTTTCGTGAATATTGCACAATATAACCGCGAGGGTAAGAAGAGTGACTTTCAGAGGAAAGAATGCCGAAAAGGAAAGAAGAAGGCTTATCATCCTACGCCCCCCGGGGGGCGACGCGCC
>JAFTHG010000193.1 GCA_017457555.1 Kiritimatiellia bacterium
ACTATTCGCAATGACTTAGACATGACACAGCAAGAAATGGCTGATTTTATAGGCGTTGCTCGCACATACATTGCAATGGTTGAGTCTGGAGCTAAGCCTTTTTCAGAAAAGATGCGGCAAAAAATTATTCAAAAAGTGTCTACTAATTATAAGGCCGATTCAAAGAAAGTAGACAAAATGCAAGAGAAAAGTATCAATTTAGAAGAATCTCTTTTTGAGATGTCAAAACGCCTAAATGCGATTGAGACTTTATTGGTTCAAGTTTTAGCCGAACTAAGGAAATGATTTAGATAAAAAAAGGAGAGCGAATTCACCGCTCTCCTTTTCGTTTTCTACCCTTTTCAAAACTCAAATCACACCCTTTTCAAAACTTTCCCTCGGTTACACTTATGAGCGCCTTAAGACTTACTACACCACTATGAACAAGCGCGATTCTGCAAATAAAATCATCGCAGACATGGCTAATGGACAAGCACCGTATGTGACATTATTTACGGATGAGTTTAAAGCACTTACGGACATTGGAAATGGCTTTAGAATCCGGCATCACGAAACCGATAAGGTGGAAATCAACGATGTCCGGTATTACGATTATTTCTTCAATCGTTGCCTGTCCTTGATTGCTCTGGCAATCCAATATTTACAGTAAAGGAGGTATCCGCGTGGACTATACATTCATAAAAGGTCAATTCACCGAAGCACAGCTGGAAGAGGCCATTATTGCTCTGTTTGAGCAACAGGAGTATACCTATGTCCACGGTGAAAGTATCCACAGAAAATATGAGGATATTTTGCTTCTGGATGACCTCCGTGCATTTATGCAGGCCCGCTATGCCAAGGATGGATTGAGCGAAGTGGAATTGCAGAAAATCATCAATCGGCTACAGTTGATTCCGGCATCTCCTCTATACAGCGGAAACCGTGAAACCTTCTGGCTCATCAATGAGGGATTTGACCTTGTGCGTGATGATGTCAGCAAGGTAGCTCTGCATATTGATTACATTGATTTTGATAATCCGCAGAATAATATTTTCAAAGTTGTAAACCAATATTCCGTCCAGGGTGAGCGTCTGCGCCGTCCTGACCTTTTGGTGTTCATCAATGGCATTCCCATTGCTATCTGTGAATTCAAATCTGCCATCAATGAGGACACCACAGTATTTGATGCCTGGGAGCAGATTACCATCCGCTATAACAGAGATATTCCGAAGCTGATGAAATACTGTTTCTTGTCGGTCATCAGTGATGGTGCAAACGCCAAGATGGGCAGCATTTTTACACCGTACGCCTATTACTATGCATGGAACAAGGCGAATGACCAGGACAAGGTTTCCAACGGTATCAGTTCGCTGTTCACGATGCTTGCCGGTGCTTTTGCAAAAGACCGTGTGATTCAGCTGCTCCGGGATTTCGTATTCTACCCAGATGACAGCAAAAAGAGTGAAGCCATCGTTTGCCGCTATCCGCAGTTTTTTGCCGCCGGGAAGATGCTTGCCAACATCAAGAAGCATCTGCGTCCTGCCGGTGATGGTCAAGGTGGTACATACTTCGGTGCGACCGGCTGTGGCAAGACATACACCATGCTGTTCCTATCCCGAATGATTGCTCTGCGTGACCCGGACACCTTCAACAATCCGACTATCGTCATTATCGTTGACCGTGAGGATTTGGACACGCAGACCGCAGAACTGTTTGCTACAGCAACAAAGTTCCTGCACGAAAGTGATGTCCGCAGCATCGAGTCCCGTGCAGATATGGCCAAGACCCTCGGTGACAGACCGAGTGGTGGTGTGTATATCACATCTATACAGAAATTCTGTGAGAAAACAGGCCTACTCTCCGACCGCAGCAACATCATCTGCATTTCTGACGAGGCTCACAGAACGCAAACCGGTGTGGGTGCAAAACTGAAAAAGACCGACAAGGGTGTGTTCACCACCTACGGTTTCGCCAAGTATCTGCGTGATAGTTTCCCCAATGCGACCTATTGCGGTTTCACCGGCACTCCTGTGGACGAGACCATCGCCGTATTCGGTGATGTAGTCGATAGCTACACCATGAAGGAATCCAGTGATGACGGCATTACTGTTCGTATCGCATACGAACCGCGCCTTGCCCGCGTAATTCTCTCGGATGAACAGGCAAAAGAAATTCAAAAATACTATGACCGTTGCGCTGAACAAGGCTCTACGCAGGAGCAGATTGAGGAAAGCCAGCGGGCAATGGCACAGATGAGGGCTATCCTCGGTCACCCCGATCGGCTCAAAAAACTGGCGGCAGACATTGTACTCCATTATGAAGCACTATGCGCCGAAAAGCCAGAAATCGTACAAAAAGCAATGATTGTATGTTCTGACCGAGCCGTCGCATTCCGTTTGTTACAGGAAATCCTTGCTGTACGCCCGGAATGGGGTGAAAAGCACCGTGCAGAGGATGAGTCGGCATTAACCGAGGAACAGTTGGATAAACTGATGCCTCTGCCGAAAATCAACCTTGTGGCCACGCAGGGTGCGAATGACGAAAAAGACCTGTTCGATGCTTGCGGCACGAAAGAATACCGCAAAATGCTCGATCGCCAGTTCAAGAACAATAACTCCAATTTCAAAATTGCCGTTGTTGTGGATATGTGGATTACTGGCTTTGACGTGCCGTCCCTTGCGGTCATGTACATTGACAAACCCTTGCAAAAGCATACCCTCATACAGACCATCTCCCGCGTAAATCGTGTGTTCGATGGTAAGGATAAGGGTCTTGTGGTTGACTATATTGGCATCAAAAATGATATGTTGGAGGCTGTCAAAAAATATGGCAGCGCACAGGAAAGCCCGGTTGACGAACTGAATATCACTTTGGGCATCTTCCGTAACCATCTGGCTATGATAGATGAACTGCTTGTTGGCTTCAATGCCACCAAGTTCTATGTTGGTGAGCCTCTGGAACGACTGACCTGTCTCAATATGGCTGCTGAGTATGTGCAGAGCAACAAAGAGATGGAAACTCGCTTCATGGGTCTCTCTCGTAGGTTGAAGAGTGCTTATACGATTTGTTTCCCGTCTGGCGAATTGACTGACCTTGAGACCGCCAAGGCACAGTTCTATCTGGCTATCCGTTCCATTATTTATAAGCAGACCAAGGGTGATGCCCCGGATGCGGAAATTATGAATCGCGTTGTTGAAGAGATGGTGCGAAATGCTATTGCTTGCACTGGTATCGAAAACATCGTAGATGAAAACAAGTCCGTGGATCTGTTCAGTGATGAGTTTATTGCTGAGCTTGATGCCGTGAAAATGCCTATCACAAAATTCAATGCCCTGCTCAAATTGCTCCGTAAGGCTATCAGTAGCTATGGGCGTACTAATAAGGTCAAGGCACAGGAATTTGACGAACGCTTGCGTAGTGTGGTGGAAGCATACAACAGCCGTGACAAACTGGTATTTACCAGTGAGGTCGTTGCAGATTTTGTTAATGACCTGTCCGATCAGCTGCTACAGATTTTGAAGGATTTGCAGGAGGACAAGACCTCTTTTGAAAAGTTGGGCATCAGCTTTGAGGAAAAGGCGTTCTATGACATTTTGGTAAAAGTGCGTGACGATCACGGATTCCCTTATGCAGATGAGAAGTGTTTGATACTGGCAAAGAAAATCAAAGAACTGGTTGATGATAAGGCACAATTTGCAGATTGGTCTACCCGTGACGATATCAAAAATCAGCTTAACATGGAACTCACAATTCTTTTGTACCAGAATGGCTATCCACCAGAGTGGGACGAAGAGGTATTTGAGAAAGTAATGGAACAAGCTGAAAATTTCAAAAAATATTCAGACAAATAACGACAACCGCACATAATGAAAGGAGGTTTACAATCTGAAATAATGGCTTTTGCTTTTACCTTGACGACCTTTGGGTTTTACCCTTGTTTTCATTTTGTTTACCTATTGACTGTTACGACCTGAATGACCCTAAACCTACCGCTGTAGGAGAAAGTGTTTTAAATAATGAATCATCAACTTGTTTTACCGAACGCATCATATCGTGCGTTCAGTGCGCCACGTGCGCTCCTGTGTTTGCCACTGCCGGAGGGGTTTGTGCCCCCTGTAACAGAGGCGCAAATGGATAAATTCGTGGAGCGCGTAGGCGATATGCTCGGCATTGAATCTATGACGCCGCATATTTCACAGATCGCGCCAAGTGTTTGGCAGATTGCGCTGTTTCATGGTGAAGATCGTCTGCGACGAATTGCCACGTATGAAAATGGGCGCCCAGGTGTGAAACCCTATATTCCACGTCAGGTGGCCTATATCGTCGTGGATTGGAGGCATCAGTTGCTCTATGTGGGCAAGCATGAGCAGATGGCGTGTCTACTGACGACATTTAATGGTACGCTCTTCCCCGATCGCCCGTTAACCGAACCCTTTCAGGCTTTTTGTTTTAATTTGCAGACCTTTGCCTGTTTGCGTGATGAGGAGCGTCATCCGATGTTGGGCGGGTATCCGTGGCAGAATCTTACACTGAAACGTATGACGTTTCGGGCTGCCGGACGGAATGGTGCTGTCGTATTACAACGATGGCCCAAGGATGGATTTGAAGCATTGGATGTGGGCGAGTTCTTTTGGCCGAATTACACGGTCGATGTGGCCTTTCATTTGATGCCGGAGTCCTTAAAGAAAACGTTTAGCGTGACCTTTTTTCAGGAGGGCGGCATTGTGCGTGCAGCGCTGTCGGAGCGCACCTTGCCATCGATTGCGAAATTAGTTGATATTTGTGCGCAGCCGGCACAGTTTCAGTTGGTTGTCTAAGGGGAAGATCATGCAAAAGGATGGCTTTTTTGATTATGAACAGGCCGACACCATCGTCTCAACCTCTTCGCCGACACGGTTACGCCGTGAGCACCCTTGCACCTGTGCCCGAACGCCAGATGACCGGCAGACGTGGGTGTTACGCCCCGAAGATTTGATAGATGTTTTACGGACTGCAAACCGTTTGTGGCAAGGCGGTCAAACGCAGTGTTTACTCTTGGATTTGCCGGAGAATCCGGTTAATTTAACCCCCTGCGATTTACGACAATGGGCAGAAACGGTGGCGAAACGTGTGGATTTTCCGGTGATTCGCTGTGTTGAGGGTGAACGCTTCCCGTGTGGTAAAAAGGCCTATTGTGAGCACCATGCCGCAAGTATCGCCCGTGAAACGCAGGCACAGTTCACGGAGTGTTTGGAACGGAAGCAGACCCTTGATGGCGCAATTGGCGTAGCGTTTTCCGCATTGTCGGAGCGCAATCAGCAGATCGTGCGGCAATGGGCGGTTGAGGAAGACCCCAAGAAAAGTGGACGGGCGATTACGTTGGCAACATTAGGGAAGCGCTTTAAGCTTTCGTCTCGACAGATACAACGCATCTTGGAAAAGGCAGAAGATGTAAATAAGCATGTCTTTCAGCAGTTAGAAATGAATCGTAAAGTCCGTTTTCGGCGTACTGGAGCGTATGAAGTACGCGATTAGAAGAAGGCCCTTTTCATATACTAAATGGCGACGTAAAAGCGAATGGCGATGTGGGAAAATGCCACATCGCTTTTTGTTTAGTCTGAAACGTACGGTAAAAAAGAGTCAAAGAAGAGCGTGCCAGAGCTCTAAATGTCTGCAATGGTGTCACAGGATGTCCGCCTGTCAAAGCCTGTCAAATCAAGGTTTGGTAAAAAGTTTGACAAAAAATGTCACCTTTTGCGCAAAGGTGGAAATCTTCCTTGTGAAGAACGTTGCGACGGCGACCGGGTGGTTGCGGCAAGGGGACGACAAGACAAGATTTTCATCTTAAGAAAGGAGCCAATCTTATGGCAACTTTAAATATTGAAAATGGTGACACCAGCGCCATCCGTTACAATGTCGTCAAAAACGCTGTTCTTGAAAAGAGCACTGGCGAAACCTCCTATTATGCCCGTGTTTATGCCTCCACCAAGAGTTTGCGTGAAGTGGCAGAAACCATGGTGCGTGAGGGCTCGAAGTACAGCGCCTACGAGGTGTACACCATTCTTGAATCCTTCGCAGCAGTGGTGACACGTTTGTTGCAGGAAGGTTATGCGGTGAATGTGGGTTCTCTAGTACACTTCCGCCCCAGCATCGTGGGTAAGTTCAAAACGGAAGCCGACTCCTTCACACGTGGAACGCATCAGATTAAGGTGCGTGCCAATATCGGGTCCTCTCTGCGCGATGTGGCCGCCACCGCCTCTGTGTCACGCATTACCGCTGCGATTCCCTTGCCGGAAATGCAGGAAGTCTACAATGGCGTGACGGGGACGTTGAATACGGTGTGCAGCGAATCAACACTGATCGTGATGGGAACCTCACTGATCTACAATGAGGATGCGACCGATGAGGGCTTCTTTGCCAACTTGGAGGGCTTGGAAATGCGCTGTCAGGTCATTCGCATGAATGCGACGAACACCAGTGCGATTGTGCTGATGCCGCATAGCTTGAGCCCGGGGAATGAGGTGGAGTTCACGTTCCGCACACGTCATACCACGAGTGGCAATCTGGCAATCATCCAGTACGAAGACATGTTGATGTATGAAGACCTGCCAACGGAATAATGGAACAGAAGGGAGCGAACGATGCACCATCTCTTGGATCCACTTCTGGAAATTATCCGAATCCTCTTAGAAAAGCTCTTTAGAGGATAACCCCGTGGAGAGCCACCTGCAACATGGTGGCTCTCCTTTTTGCTGTGAGGGCTTCCTCTTTTCTGCTCGTCTGTGCATTCCCCCGGAATCCCACGCCCCATGGCAAACCGTAAAGATGCGATTCGAAACGAGTGGATTGAGTCAAAGCGCAGAATGACTGGCAAAAAAGAAGCGGTGTCGGATTTCAGCCCTGTAAGGGCGGCAGAAAAGAGAAGCGTGAGTGCCGTTTTCTCGCCTTCCTCGGAGGCGTAGGCTTCTTCGGTGCACATTCAAATGACACATCACGTCTGCCCCACCCTTAACCTTTACAATCACAGATGGTTGCACAGATTTGCTATACTGTATGCAATGAAAAACGTGCTTTTATTCCTTTGCCTGATGGTATATTCCGCTCTTTTGGCACAGCCGGCGGTACGTTCGTGGCGTGGTGTCTTGATTGATACGTCTCGACATTTTCCTGAGATCGCAGAACTGCGCGACCTGTTGCCTCATCTACAGGAAGCACGGTGTACGGTGTTACATTTGCATTTGGTTGATGGTCCGGGATGGCGGTTTGAAAGCAAAGCGTATCCGCGGTTAACCTCTGTCGGGGCGTGGCGTGTGGATAAGACGGATCAACCATGGAATTGGCGAGGGACGGAGTTTTGGACGCCGGCACATGCTGCCACTGGTGCGAAGCGTTATGGAGGTTTTTATACCGCAGCAGCACTCAAAGGTTTTGCTGAAGAGGCCGCTTCGTATGGCATTCAGGTGGTGCCCGAGATTGATGTACCGGGACATTCTGCGGCTCTTTTAACAGCGTACCCGGAATTGGCGTGCCCTACCAACCGCGACCCAAAGGGCTGGTTCTTAGGTAAAGATATTATTTGTATCAGCAATCCCAAAACCTTGGCCTTGCTGGATACTGTCATTGGCGAACTGTGTGAGGCTTTTCCCGGAGCACCGATTCACATTGGATGCGATGAGGTGCCTGACTACGTATGGAGAGATTGCCCCGGATGCCAAGATCCTGCCGCACAGCGACGCTTTTACGAGGCTTTAATCCAATGCGTCCGAAAGCGTGGTCGGACGGTCGTAGCGTGGGATGAACTCCGTCTGACAGGCGTATCAGTAGAGGATGTCACGCTCACCTGTTGGCATGATGAGGTCACGCCACGGCTACAAGACATTGCGTGTCCCTACTCCTTTTGTTATCTTGACCAGGCCACAAGCCGGGCACGTCTACCGCAGTGGCGCCTGCCTGATGTGTATGGGGTGCAACTCAATCTCTGGACTGAAGAACTCCCGACACGGGAAAGCCGCTGGGCGATTCTCCTGCCGGCATTGCGCCAATTCAAACGCCTTATTGAAGCAACGCCACCGCACACTATCACGCCTTGAGCTTAACCCCAATAAAGCGAAGCTGCGTCCTATGGATTCTTCTCTTGAACGACTTCAAAATGTTTTAGCGCAACGTGGCGTTGCCTCCCGGCGCGGTGCAGCAGATATCATTCGCGCAGGACGCGTGACAGTGGATGGTCACCCCATCACCGAGCCGGGCTATCGCGTGGAGGCAGCCGCAGACATTCGTGTGGATGGGCGCACTTTACCCAAATTTGCCGAACCGCACCACACCTTTCTCTATCACAAACCTGTGGGTGAAGTCTGTTCAACCGATGGGCAAGGTGCTCGCAGTGTACTGGAAGCCTTTCGTTCATTTCGCTTACGATTAGTGCCGGTGGGACGTTTGGACAAAGAAAGTGAAGGCTTATTGCTCATCTCAAATGATGGCGCACTTATTCAGCAACTTACCCATCCACGCTACGCCCATCACAAAATTTACGAAGTGGAAGTCCATATTGACCCCACCCCACAACAGCTTGACCTCTTACGCCAACCCCTCGTGATTGAGGGCTATCGCATTCGCCCGGTTCCCGTGAAAAAACTGGCCCCACGGCTCCTGCAATTCACCCTTTCTGAAGGGCGGCATCGCCAAATCCGACAGATGTGCGACCAAGCAGGCCTGCGCGTAAAGCGGTTGCGCCGTGTGGCACTCTCCGGCTTGCGATTGGGAGCTCTGCCACCAGGGCGTTATCGTGAACTCACACCGGCAGAGATTGCGCAGCTCCTAAATCCGAAGACTTCGCGTTAAAGGCGGCATCGCATCCGACAGACAATACGGTTCATCAGCAGATGACACCCTGGCTGTCGTCAAGGCTTGCCGAACCGATTCAATTTGGCGTGACAAAAGATAGAGTTGCTCAACAAAAACCTCAATCGTCAGTGCTTCCAACGTTGCAACATTTGAAAGCAACAGAGCATTTCCAAAGAGTCCCAAACTGAAGCCCTGCGTTCCTTGTCCAAACAAACTCAAGGCAAGGGCATGGCGCAAAATATCATTTTGAAGAGGCTCTTCCAACTGCATAACGACCCCAAAACTCAACACAAGCCCTTCCGGTTCCTGACAGTAGATCAGCAATATCCGCCCCTGAACCGACACCTCATACACACCGTGTTCATCGGGCGTAAAAGAGCATCCAATTGCATCCCCCAGCAATTTAACAAGTGTTTCAAACGAATTCATTACACCTCCTTAAATGAATGTAGAACGACCTTTTCTTTACTGCACGCATCCATTCGGTAAATGTTACGTAAAGTTTTTTCGCTTTTTCTGTGACTTCTAATTGCACATTCCACAAATTTCACCTATAATGTAAATAGTATTCATTACTATATTGCAAAATACGGATGTATTTGCAGGAGAGAGAGCAAATGTCAGCAACAGTTACCGTTGAAATCTGTATGGGAACGGCATGCTATGTGATGGGCGGCGCACAACTCGCCAGCATTGCAGATCGTCTTCCTGAAGAATGGAAAGACCGCGTTACCGTGAAAGGAATGCGCTGCGTGGGAGCCTGTCAGCAGACAGGTCAATACGGCAGAGCTCCCTTTGTGCGTGTCAACGACGAGTTAATCTCCGAAGCAGACGAGGGCAAAGTCCTCAATGCGATTCGTTCGATTCTTGAAGCTTGAACCATAGGAGCCCCCACTATGTCTATTCCCATGATCAGTGAAGCCGATCGGTTACGCCGTGAAGTTCTGGCTTACGTTATCAAAGCCATCAAAAGTGGCGATCACGCAGAAATTGATCGCATTCCGATTGTACTGCGCCCGAAAGGTGCACCCTCGTCGCGTTGCTGTATTTACAAGGATCGTGCGGCTCTGCGTTATCGTTGTATGTCGGCGCTCGGCTTCCGAGTGGAAGACGAAACGGACGAACTCAAGACTCTGGCCTCTTATGCAGATGACACCAAAACCTCTGCGCCAGCCTGTGACCCCTTCTTG
>JAFTHG010000194.1 GCA_017457555.1 Kiritimatiellia bacterium
GCAGCCGCCCACTCGCCACGCGTCACTTGCCATTGTTGCGTAGCTGCTTTGCGCAGAAATGGTACTTTTTTCACTTTTTGGAGTGATTTTTGATGATTTGAAAATTTTTCTTGTGGAGTGGCTCTTTCCGCTCATTTTGGGGCAAAAAGAGGTATTTTGGCAGTGTTTGTAAAAAGAAGATAAGTCTTTGATTGGTAGTCACTTATACTGAAAAAGAGGCAAAATCAACTCGTCTACAGCGGCTTCTTTGTCCTAAAGTGCCTGAGTGATCAACACGATTTGGCCTGTTAATAACTCCAATTTCACTGAAACTGCTGCTCAATTTCGCTGAAACTGCGCTTGAATGTCGCTGAAATTGACCCGCCTTTTCGCTGATAATTTGGCGCAAAAAGGGCGCTTTCCCGCCTTAAACGTGTTGATAACTTCCTCCACAATCGCTCGCGTGATTTGCCAGAATCACCCGACTGTGCTATCATCTCGATAGAGGAGCGGCAGGAAGTTGTGATGTTGCACACAGGGGAGAACCTTTCCTGCTTAGGCATGATACCTCACGCCTGTGGATCGCCGCCAAGAAGGGTCAAGAGGGCCTCTTTCAACTTGTCACCAGAGCCGATGTGCCGTCTTCTCTGAACAACATGCTTGGTTTTAAGCCCGGTATAACAAAGAATACCACGCACCTTACGCCCTTGGCACACCTCTTCCCATTGCGTGATCGTCCTGCAATAGCTGCGTAACTGATTTAGAAAGCCGGCATACTCTGTATCACGACGCTTAAATTCAATCACAACAATCATGCGCTTGGAGAAGATCAACACATCGGGGCGGCGTTGATTGGGTAAAACACATTCAAATGCAATCCTTAATTGCTTCCATGACGCGAATGACTTCCGGTCCAATTGTCCAAAGGTGTGGTACTTCAACACCTTAAAACAATCTCGCCACGACTTTAAGCCGGCGCTCTCAATCGGTTGTTGAAGCTCTTCCCGTAAGGTAGTTTTCATAGAAGTCATAAACGTTCCGCGATCAAGCGCCATAAACTCCCCGATCGTGCCTTCCCAACACGTAGGGCCCATGTCACATTGCCGAGCCTCAGATTGCTCAAAAGGGGCCCTTATTTCCAGATTTACACCATCCTGTTCGGGAGATTGCGGCGTCTCAGATAGCCCACAAAGGTCCATAAAGAACGTGTGCATAGATTCTGTTTGCGAAACGTTCTGCTGCTTTGATTGCACCAAGTTTGGCATCGGAAGCTCCTTTCAACAACGGGTTTGGTTCGTATACACGTTGAAAACAGCACGATTTTTCCTCACTTGTCAAATCCACCCCGGAGCAGCCTCGCGCGCACGCGACTAAAGTAATGGTATGGGAAAAAGTGTTATTGTCTGGCAGGGGTTTTGATACTTTTCGCGCATTTTCGCGTCAATTTCCGTCACTCCAACAGGGCGTTTTTATACTTGCTCCACTATGAGAGAGGCCCTTCTCGGAGAAGCAGGAGCAGAACCCCAAACATCTCCAAAGCCCTGTAAGGACGACAGAAGCAACCGGAGATTTACACTCATCGCCTTTCTGTCGCCCTTTCAGGGCTTGATGATGCTTTTTGATATTTGGATCGGGGTTACTGCTCATTTCATTCGCATCACCTCCGGCTATCATCTGTCGCCCTTTCAGGCTGAAAACGGATGACTTTTCTCGGCTTGCTGCGGCGTAGCGGAGCCGGGCACATTAAGCGTTTTGCGTTTAAGCGTTCGCGCGACGCTTGCACCTCGCCACGAAAAGCGAGCATTGCGATCGCACTTGCCACAGTGGCGTAGTCGCTTTGCGCAGAAATGGTACTTTTTTCACTTTTTGTTGTGATTGTTGACGATTTGAAAATTTTTCTTGTGGAGCGGCATTGTTGCTGCTCTTTCCGCCCATTTCGGGCTAAAAAGAGGTGTTTTGCGCACGTTTGCAAAATTCACTTAAGTTGTTGTGGGGTAGTGGTTTATGCTGAAAAAGGGGCAA
>JAFTHG010000195.1 GCA_017457555.1 Kiritimatiellia bacterium
CGACTGCCGGATGCGCTTCAACTCACGGTGATGGTACGGCTCACCCTTGGTGAAGACACGGGGCTACGTCTGCGCCCCACATCCAATGCCACTTCTCCACTTTCCCCTTAACCTCTTTGAACTCCCCTGTAAGGACTACCGATGACTAAAAAACTCCTCTTACCGCTCCTCCTCATCGCAGGAACAGTCTTTGCTGATAACGCTCAGCAGTATGATGGCGTGGCGGCGTATGTCGATGACAAGGTGATTACCATTGATACGGTGATGAATGAACTGCGCGCAGGCTTACGTCTGTGGGAAATTCCTCCGCAACAGCAAATGGACCTCACGCGGAAGAATTTTCCCGTCTTCCGCGATCTGCTCATTGAACGTATGTTGATTCTCAAAGAATACGAAGCCTCCGGCGCGCAATTGCCCAATGAAGCAGTGAATGAACGGGTGCAATCCATCATCGCTGATGCGTATGACGGCAACGAAGCGACCCTGCGGCATGAACTGAAACGCACAGGTCTGACCTATCCCGAATGGCTCAAGCAAGTGCGTGAGAATATGATCATTCAGGCAATGCGTCACTTACAGGTCAACAAAAAGATCAATGTATCGCCCAAACGTGTCCGCGAATTCTACAATACCCATCCCGAACTCTTCACAGTGGCAGAATCCATGCACGTCCAAGTAATTCTGTTGCCACCGGAATTTGGTAACACAGAAGCCAAGGCGCTTCTGGAAAACCTCCGCAAGGGCGCCTCCTTTGAAGACGCCGCAAAGGCACACTCCATCGGTCAAAATGCTGAAACAGGCGGCGACCTCGGGTTCATCAAGCCGGCAGAAGAATTTGACACGCCGATCGTAACGGCTCTCTCCAAACTCAAAGATGGCGAACTCTCCGACCTCATCGAAATGAAGGGATGCTTCGTCATTCTCAAGCGTGTCGCCTCAAAGAATGCCAAGCAGTACTCCTTGAAAGAAGCGTGGCCCATCGCTTACGATCTGGTTGAAAAAGAACTCGGATTGGAACGGTATAAGGCATGGATTGAACAACTGCGGAGCCGTGCACACATCCGTTATATTGATATCGCATTTTAATGAGAAGAGACGCTTGGTATGAACCGGACCTCCCCCTCAGAAGTTAAAGCGTGGTGCATTGAACGCGGGTTTCATCCCAATAAAACCCTCGGACAAAACTTCCTGATTGACCGCAACATCCTTACCGCACTGGTAGATGCTGTGGGCGCAACGGCCGGAGATCGTGTCCTGGAAGTGGGGCCGGGACTGGGCGTCATGACAGAGGCGCTTCTGGAACGTGGCATCCATGTAACAGCGATTGAGAAAGATCCTGCGCTGGCTGCCTGGTTGCGCGATTCGCTCATAAAGGACTATCCCGACACCTTCACCCTGATTGAGGGCGATGCTTTGGAAACCGATTGGCCCTCCATCCTTGCCCAACCCTTCAAAGCCTTCGCCTCCAACCTGCCCTATTCCGTGGGGACACGCATCCTTATGGATTTGATTTGTCAGCCTAATGCACCCGAACGTCTGGTAACACTCGTCCAATTGGAAGTGGCAGAACGCTTCGCAGCCCGTCCCTCCACCCCCGAACGCGGCACCGCAGCCATCTGGATTCAGACCGATTATGATGTGCAGATAGTACGCAACGTGAAGCCGAGTTGCTTCTGGCCACCACCGGAAGTCACCAGTGCTGTCGTCGCAATGCAACGTCACACCCGCTCCACATTACCCGAATCAGGGAAAGTACTCCTGCGCTCGCTCTCCAAACACCTCTTCACCCAACGGCGCAAACAGTTGGGCACAGTCTTACGAAAGTCTCCCGCGCCCTTCAATCGTGCAGCGCCAGCAGCCGTCAATATTGAGCCGACGCGTCGAGCAGAAACACTCACTATGGCAGAGTGGGAAGCCCTAACCGCCACCCTTCTGAACGAACCGTAACCATGGAGATGCGCAATGATTCAGAATGTGACTGCGCCACTCACCCTTTTCCCCGAAGTTTCCCCCACCACAGGGGACTATGTCTTTCAATGTAAAGGCTCCTCGGTCGCTCTCACACCATGGAACCGTGCGGCGACAACCGTCCATCCGCTCGTTCGCATTGGAGAGTGCTCCATCTTTCTCGGCGCCGCTCCTAATGCGACATGGGGCAATACGCAACTTCTTCGCCGCTTGCCAACAGCTGAATTACGGTTTGGAGCTTTCTGCGCCAACCATTTGGCCCGATGGCTGTTGAATCATCGCTGGTGTGGTCGTTGCGGAACATTGCTCCAACGTCGCAAGGCAGCCCTGACGTGTCCGGCGTGTAACCACGAAGTCTACCCCACGCTCTCACCGGCGGTTATCGTTGGCATCGTCCATCAAGGCAAGTTACTAGTGACCCGTTATGCCGACCGACCCTACACCGGTCCTGCGCTCGTTGCCGGCTATTGTGAAGTCGGAGAAACCGCCGAAGCAACGTGTATCCGTGAAGCCTACGAAGAAACCGGCTTGCACATCACCAATATCCGCTACTTTGCTTCGCAGCCATGGGGATTGAGCGGGGCGCTCCTTTTGGGTTATTTTGCCGAAGCCACCCATGCTGACATCCATTTGCAGGATGGAGAACTCTCCGAAGCAATGTGGCTTTCACCCGATGCCGTGCCCCCACCGCCTGATGCCTGCGGCACACTCTCCCTTACCGCTACGATGATTCAGGCCTTTGCCAAAGGGCAAGTAACCTTCTAATCCTGACACCTGCTTTAGATAAACGCCGCAAACGCCCTGTGAAAGGAGTTTCCAATGAACGCCGACAACTTTGAAACCTGGACTGGAGGAAACTGGACCCTGCGCCCTACTTTTCCTATCACGGCTGTCACTCAGGATAGCCGCAAAGCCTGTTTGGGAGTGCTCTATGTCGCTCTCAAAGGTGACCACCATGATGGTCACGATTTTGTTTCGGCGGCTTTCCGCTCGGGAGCAACAGCGGCGATGGTGCGACGCGGCTGGCAACCGCCGGCAGACGTTGCGAGTTTGCCCCTGCTCTGCGTGGATGATCCGGCGCAGGCATTGCTCTCCTTGGCGAAAGGTTATCGCTCCACACTGAAAGCCCGCGTCATTGGTATCACAGGCAGTGCAGGAAAAACCACGCTTAAGGAATTAACCGCCGCAATGTTCTCCGGAGCTGGCGCAACAGCGGCGACACCGGGCAACTATAACAATGAGGTCGGGCTTCCCCTCTCCTTACTCGCAGTGCCGGACGATGCAGCGTATGCCGTAATTGAAGCAGGGATCAGTCACCCTAATGATATGGATCCTCTGGCAGATGCGATGCGTCCCGATGCCGCTGCCATTTCGTGTATCGGTCCTGCTCATATTGAGTTTTTTGGAACCGAAACCGCAATCGCCGCCGAGAAAGCCAAGTTGCTTGCAGCCATCCCGCCAGAAGGTTTTGCAGTATTGCCGTTTGAATGCGCCGAACGGGACACCTTGCAAGCCGCCTGCTCCTGTCGCATGGTCACCTGTTCGCTGAAAGACGAGCGGGCTGACTGGGTTGGCGAACCCCTGGCGAAAGGCGTTCTACGCGTCCGACACGCAGATGAACCGGCGGTGTTATTGGAAACCGGACTCGCCGGAGAGCACAATGCCTCCAATGCACTCTTGGCCTATGCTCTCGTCCGAGAATGTGGCGTTTCTGCTGCAGAAGCATTAGCCGGTCTGGCGCGCTTCAAACCTCCGGCTATGCGCTGGGAAGTCGTTGCGGCTGGCAGTTTTACGGCAATCAATGATGCCTATAATGCCAATCCACTCTCCATGCGTGCCGCACTTGAAACCTTTGCCGGCTCTGATCTTTCCGGCACAAAAGTTGTTTGCGTGGGGGATATGTTGGAATTGGGCGATGCGGCAGACCAACGTCATCGCGCTGTCGGTGAAGCCTCCGGCAATGGACCTTGGCGCTTACTTGCAGCAGTCGGCACGGCCTCACGCGCTCTTTTGGAAGGTGCAATCAATGCAGGCTATCCGGCTTCACAAACGGTTTGGTTTGCCACCACGGCAGAAGCCGCCGAAGCCTTACCACTCCTGTTGCAGCCCGGCGACACCATTCTCCTGAAGGCCTCACGCGGCATGCGATTGGAAAAGATCCTTGACGCACTCCGTGCCTGAGCCTTATACCACACACTATGCATTTCCTTCGCCAACTCCTTGGCTTAACGCCTCCGGAAGATGAACAGCGTTCGCTGCTCATCGCCTTCTGGAGAAGCACGGTTGGCGTCTTTGTCGCACTACGTCTGGCAGACGTGCTCAATGCGATCACAGGTCTTTGGGTCATCCCTTCCAAACTCCCTCAGGAAACACTTGGAGCCGTCTTACCGCTCCTTCAGGCTGGAGCTGTTTTAGCCATCCCAATTAGTATCTTTGCCATGGTGTTCACACGGCACCTTTGTGCTTATGCCGTTGCCGGAGACACTGTGCGCACCCGCGGCCTATTGCGCGATGCAGTCGTGGGGATGTGCATCGTTTTTCTATTAGCGTTCGCCATCACCTCCGCCATCCTGCCATGGTTATGTGCTGTTTTACGGATTCCGCTTTCTGCGGCGGGCTACTGGACCATCGCCTATGGGCTTTTGGCAGCCTTTACGCCAATGGCCTGGTCTGCACTACAGGCTTTACGGAAATTCGGTGCAATCTCAGGCGGTGCATTATTGGCTGCACCGATTCGTTTGGCTGCGATGTTTCTTCTCCTCCCCACCTTAGGCTTATCGGGCTACTTTATTGGACAGAGTTTACCGCTGCTCATCATCTTAAGCGTGTCACTCTGGGCACTGCGTCCACTATTAAAAGGGAGCCACACAGCCCCCTTTTTCGCATGGCGTAACGAACTCAAATCCATGGCATCCTACGCCGGCTTCATTGCCCTTGGTGCCCTTGCCGCAGCGCTTCAGGGAGCTGTCATCACCTTTGTGATCCGAAATCGCTTAACGGATGACACCTCTGGTGCATACTACCTCATCTCCCGTTTTGCCGAGATTGCCACCTACTGCGGCACAACGTTTGCGACCGTGCTCTTCCCTTTTGCACTGGAAGCACGGCTGAAAGGGTATTCTTCCCGCGCCTTCCGTTCGGGCGTGATTGGGTTTGTCCTCCTTACCGGCGGCCTTTTAGCCATTGTACTCTACTGGATTCTGCCGTGGTTCTTTACACTGCTTCCCACCTTTGAATCCTACAGTGGCTATGCTCCACAAGCGGCTTACCTTACCGTGATTACAACCCTCAATGCGGCCTCAACCCTACACTTCACCCATGCCGCCGCAGATGACCGCTTTTCCTACCTCTGGTTTACTCTCCCCTGTGCGCTTCTCCTCTCCGTCGGGCTTCTATTCCTCCCCAATCCCACGCTCCAAACGATTCTTCACCTTCTTTGTGGCGCTGCCGTCTTCCAATTTATCGGCTGCCTCTGGCATGGAGCCATCTGCGGGTCGCCACGCCCGGCGATGTCATCCGAACCATAATCCATTTCCTCTTCACCGAGAACATCCACTCGTCAGCGCACAAGTCCCCAAAAGTGCTGATGGGAAGCCCATTCAATCGCAAGGGAATCTTGGGTGAAGATTAACGATTTTCATATCCCCACCTTCTTTTTGAATTTCCCATTTATCTTTTTATCCCTTTTATCGCTTTCATCTCTTTTATCCCTTTGGCGTGGGAAGTTTCAGAGATAGGCAGGGATTTTAGGGATGATAGAGGATCTGCCGCGCTTATAAGACTGTCGCCTTTGCACACGGCTTACCACGGCGGTTTTCTAAAAGATCTAGAGATTCTAGAAGTTCTAAGTCTTCTATGTCTGGCAAAGTTTGACGCAGGTAGGTCACTTTTTCATCGTTTTCGGTTGCTTTTTGCCCTGTTGAAAACTTTTTTTGAGAGGGCGGTTTTGGGGGCGGTTTTTCCGCTTTTTGTCCTCAAAAGTGCCCATTTTGAGGAGTTATACTTTTCACTTTAAGTCTTTGAATGGCAGCGACTTATGCTGAAAATCGCCTTAAATTAACTCGTCTACAGTGGCTTCTTGGGTGTAAAGTGACCGAGTGATCACCACGATTGTGCCTGTTGATAAGTCCAATGTCGCTGAAACTGCGTTCCAATGTCACTGAAATTGACCTTAACTTTCGCTGAAATTGACCCGCCTTTTCGCCGTAACTTTGGCTCAAAAATGCCGCGTTTTCGCCTTAAAAATGTTGATAACTTCCTCCACACACGCTCACGCCATTTGCCATCACCCTGCGTCTGTGCTATCATCTCGATAGGCGAGCGATAGAAGATGTGATGTTCAATTCGCTTATTGACAGAAATGCCCAAAAGTGGTAATCTAACGCCATATGGTTTGAATCGCAGTGATGATGCCGGAAGGATTCTCTCTCCATCTCTCAAACGCTGAAATGAAATGCGTTAACGCGTATTTTTCGTTCGAATGAAATTCGCACCTTGAAAACACAGAAGCAGTGTCCTTTTATGCCATCGGCACAACACCCCACTCAAATCCTCCACGCAGCTCTACAAAAACTGTGATGTAACGTTTCTTTCCCTCTCGTATTACGCACTCATGACAACAATGTGACCGTTGTCTGAATTTAAAAGGAGTTTCCCATGAAACAAATTATGTTTCTTTTATTCTGCGCAATGAGCATTGTCTTAATGGCAAACCCAATAAGCGAAATTAAAAAATTAGAAACAGGAGCACAACAAGGTGATGCCATTATGCAACGGCGCCTTGGCAATTGTTACTATTTGGGCGAAGGGGTAGCGCAGAGCTATCCCGAAGCGGTTAAATGGTTTCGTAAGGCCGCAGAGCAAGGTGATGCTGCGGCACAATGCTTGCTTGGCAGTTGTTACTATTTGGGCGAGGGTGTAGCACAGAACTACGCCGAAGCGATTAAATGGTTTCGCAAGGCCGCGGAGCAAGGTCATGCTGCTGCTCAATGCTTTCTTGGCAATTGTTACTATGATGGCAA
>JAFTHG010000196.1 GCA_017457555.1 Kiritimatiellia bacterium
CCTCCTCCTCATCTCAGGTTGCCTGTTGCCAGCCCTTCTGGTAGCAAAGGTTCCAGCTTTTGCTCAGCGCATCACCTGTGATTCGCTACGCATTCCCTTACCAAAAGGCATTGCAACCGAGGCACCTCCAGCCGTTGAGACCTTTACATACACCTTTCAACGTGGACGCCAGAGTGGCACCGAAGAGCGTTATGATCCGCGTCAACTCTGGGAGCAGAAGCAGCGTCTGGGCAAGTGGTCCGATGACAATGGGAACATCTACGAACTGCTCGCACCCAAAAGTGTGATAGAAGCGTTTGACAAGGGCTTTGAAGAGAAGTATACGCAATTAATGCCGCACGTCCTAAAAGAAGAGTATGATCTCAATCGAAAAAAAGTCGGCAAGCTCAACCGGAAAAAGCTTCCCCAGTGGTTGAACGACTGGACTGGCGAAGCCTTTTCACCCCCACAGCAACTCAAAGCTATGGGCGCACTCCGCCAAGCGCTCTTCGCAGAATCCTCCACCTTTGCGGCGTTGATCTTCTTCCTGAAAAGCACTCCAAATCAACCCTATGTACTGTTAATTCACACGCCGAACGATCCCCCTTCTGCGTGGAAAACGCCGCTCTCGCGTGCGCTTGCCGGAATCGCACCTGTTGGAAAACAACTTAAATCTCACACCGAAGCACAGATTGATGGGTGGCAAATACTCGAAAAGCCGCCCTACCGGATCTATTCCAATCTCCCAAAACAACATGCTCGTTTTCTCAATACGCTTCTCGTCAATATGGTACAAATGCGACAGGTGTACACCACCTATCTGCCTGAACCCAAGCGCCTGAAAGTCCCCATCAGTGTCATTCGTGTCTTTGCCTCTCCGGAGGAGTATCGCGCGTATGTGGGGGATAACCTTGAGTGGTCGGCTGGTTGTTTCTCCTCAACGCATCGTGAACTGGTCGTTATGGGTGATGCCGAGGAAGAATCAAAGGATAAGCAAAAGGAAGATATCCGTTCAACCACCTTCCATGAAGGATTTCATCAGTACCTCTTCCTGATCTCACCACCGACAGTGGAGATTCCACTGTGGTTCAATGAAGGACACGCCACCTTCTTTGAAACCTTTATGCTCACCCGGAACGGCCCTAAGCCTCAACTCTCCCCCCGAATCAATGAGGTGCAAACAGACAGCCGCTTCTGTACACCGGAAGGTCTTGCCCTACTCATCTCCTTTAAGCGTGACATCTTCTATCATCCCAAAAATCGTACTGCGGCATATGCGTCGTCGTGGTTGCTTGTGCACTGGCTCTACACCGAAGCCTCCGAATCACTGAGTGGTACATTAAACGATTATTACCGACTCTTGTGCAAAGGAAAAACACCTGAAGAAGCACAAACCGCCGTTTTTACGCCCGATATTCTGGAGCAGATTTCCACAGGACTCTTTCGCTTTTTAGAGAAACATTCTGATTACTCGCCTTAGGGCATTCTCTCCCTTTTATCACAACAGATAGGATTTAATCTATGGCTCTCACGTCACGACGTGCATTTTTGAAACAGCTCGGCTTTGGTTGTGCCGCCCTTACGACCTCCGGCAGTCTGCCACTGACACAGACACCGGTCAAGCCGCGAAACATTCTCTTCATTCTGGCCGATGATTTAGGTTGGGGAGATGTGAGTTGCTACGGCACAACTCCCGGTCTGACGCCCTTTTTAGATGAATATGCCACGCGAGGAGTTCAATTTACAGACGCTCATGCACCAGCCTCAACATGCACACCGACTCGTTATGCCATCTTTACGGGGTGTTATGCTTGGCGCAAACCCGGCACCGGAATTGCACAGGGAGATGCAGCATTGCTGATTGACCCCACGTTGGAAACGCTACCCAAATTGATGCAACGCTCCGGAATGGTCACCGGTGCTGTGGGTAAGTGGCATTTAGGCATGGGTGAAGGGCCTGGGAAAACCGATTGGAACAAACCCATTTCACCATCAGCAAATGCCATCGGATTTGACTATACTTTCCTAATGGCGGCCACCGCAGACCGGACGCCCTGCGTTTATGTAGAGAATGGATGCGTAGTCAACCATGATCCTGCCGACCCCATTGAGGTCAACTATCAGCACAACTATGCGGGCGAACCTGATGGCATCCGGGACCGAGCTTCTCTAAAGATGGATTGGGACTTCGGACACAATCAAGCGGTTGTCAATGGCATTGGCCGCATCGGCTATATGAAAGGTGGCGAAAAAGCGCGATGGAAAGATGAAGAGATGGCCGACATCTTTGTTGATAAAGCCTGTGCATTCATGGAGAAAAACCGCGATAAGCCCTTCTTCCTTTATCTCGGAACAAACGATATTCATGTCCCACGCGTGCCACATCCACGGTTTGTTGGTTCAACACCCTATGGGCCACGTGGCGATGCCACACGGCAATTTGATGATTCCGTACGGCGTGTCATTGAAAAACTGCGAGCTTTGGGCTTGGAACGCGACACCTTAGTTGTGATTTCTTCCGACAATGGTCCTGTTGTGAATGATGGTTACAAAGATGAAGCGGAGCAGAAACTCGATACACATCGTCCGGCAGCCCATTGGCGTGGCACCAAATATACGCCCTTTGAAGGAGGTCATCGTGTTCCTTTTATTGTGGTCTGGGAAGGTCAGATTCCCAAAAATCAGCGTAGTACCGCGCTCATCTCTCTTGTTGATTTAGGGCATACCTTTGCCGCACTCCGTGGTGTTCACCCTTCAACAGAAGCACTTCCGGACTCCTTTGACGTGCATCAGGCCCTTTTAGATCCCACCGCGCCCTCGTCACGCACAGCGATTATCAGTCAGGACTGGCATATGAGTTATCGTGAAGGTGATTGGAAGTATGTCGTACCACGACGCGCCGGCAATGCACCCAATGAAAAGACCAAGCCCCAAACTGGTGCCCTCTTCTACTTGCCTGGAGATCCTTCCGAAACGACAAATCTGATTGCGCGTTACCCTGAAAAGGCTCGCACACTTCATCATGCTCTGCTTAATGCCATCCGGGCAGGAAGGACGCGTCCCTGACTCATCCTTTTTCAGCGACACGCTAATGGGCACATGCTCCCAGAACCTGTTGTAATCACACAGATTGCGTAACTGGAAACACCAATGCCTCGAAAAGCCTTCTCCATCCGTCAATTAATGACTGCTTGCAGTGCTGTTCTTGAACGGCCATGGGTGTTTCATTGTGTAGCGGCACTTCTCTTCACTGGCACCCTAACAATTGCTTTCTGGGATGTATTGCCAGGCCACATCATCTTTTTGGCTCCCGATGCACCATTGGAACCCCTCTCCTTCAGCGCAGCATGGGAACGGCTTACAATGCCTGCTCCTGCGCTTCTCAATCTTTTCCGACTTCTTCCCTTTGAATTAGCATACGAATGCACCTTCTGGGTGGATATGGCCGTTCTCTGTGGAGCAGCCCTCTTTCTCTTACGGGGTTATCGTCTACCATGGGGCGCGGCGTGGGTGGGTGGCTTTGCGGCAGCATTTACAGGTTATTTCGCAACGCTTTTTTGTGCGGGTCATCGTGGCGTTGTGGATGCGGTCGCCGTCACGTGTTTGGCCTTTGGTCTGACACAACGCGCTCTGTTGCGCGGCTCATGGATTTGGTTTGTTTTGTTAGGCCTCGTGCTTCCCCTTGGATTAGCCGCTCAGGCAGACATTTGGTTTATCATCCTGATAGGTGTCGCAACGTATGCGCTTGTCTTGATCTACCAACAGTGTCTGGAGAAAGGCTTCAATGCCACGCTTAAGCATTGTGGGCCAGGCATTTTCATGGCAGGCCTCTGCTTTATCCTTACAGGTATTCCGGCTTTACGGCACACCTTCGGCGCCGCACAAGAAACACGATCTGCACAATTGGAACAGGCCTCCGCATCAGCAACCTCATCTTCTACCGAACAACACGCTCATTGGCGTTTCACAACCGATTGGTCGCTCCCTCCGGAAGATTGCATTGACTTGCTCATTCCCCATGCACAAGGTTGCACCTCCTATGGTTTTGATCCCAATCCCTATCGTGGCCGTATGGGGTCCGAAACACAAGTCTTGCGCCAGCACAGCATCCATCTCGGATGGTTGACACTCCTACTTGCTCTGTGGGCCCTCTGTCATAAATCTGAAAAGTCTCAAACGCATCGTTTCTTCTGGGGCGCATTAGCAGTTGTCTGTCTATTACTTGCCTTTGGGAAATACACGCCACTCTATCGGCTTGTATGGGGATTGCCTTACATTGACCAGATCCGGGCACCCGTCAAATGGTTGCACCTGACAGGCTTTGCTGTCGCCGTTCTGGCTGGAATTGGCGTTACTCCGCTCATCAAACACTGGGGAAATCGCATTGCCCTTCTCGTCTGCCTGATTATTGCAGGTCAAGGCATTCACACCATCCGCCCCTACGTCTTCCCCATTACTTTACCCACTCCTGAACAACTCGCTGTTCTACCACCCGAAACCTTAGTTTTTACAACGCCGACGTATCACGCTTTTCTTGAATACTACGGGCTCAAACCAACCCAAAATCCTTACGTTGCACGTGCAGCGTTGCTTCCGCGCCCCAATGGCCGCGGTTTCACCCTTTCACTAATCCTGCCGGAGGCAACCCGATGACAGACACACCTCATACCCTACGTTCACTCTTTGAAGCTGCTGTTCAAGCTGAACCGCGTCACCATATCTTCGCAGAATGGTATGAGAAGAAAGCCTGGCAACAGCGCACCTATGCTGAAACATGGGACCGCATCCGCACACTGTCAGAATGGTTTGGCGTGAATGGTTTGCGTCCGGGCATCTCACGTACTGCAATTATTCTGCCCAATTCGCCACAATGGGTTGAACTCTATCTGGCCATTGTCGGATTGAATGGCACAGTCGTCCCTATTGATCCCAAACTGACACCTCCGGAAATTCATCACATTCTTGAAGATTCCGAAGCCACCCTTCTGGCAACCGATCCGGCACACCTGCCGACTATTGCCGCCTTGTCGCCGGCATTGCCACAATTACAACGCATCTTGCTTACAGAAGCCGCTCCTACGCCAGAGGGTCTTACCATTCCGGTTGATACAATAGAAGAAGCTCTTACAGCAATCGCTCCAGATGCGTCCCTCCGGTTTTGGGATGACCCTGCGTATCAACCCACCCCCGATTCCGTCTGTGGTATTCTCTACACCAGCGGCACTACCGGGAAACCCAAAGGTGCAATGCTCACGCATCATAACTTCGTAACCGATGCCTTGGGGTCGCTTGATACCATTCAGTTAGACGTAACACCAGACGATGCTTTCCTGACCGTGCTTCCGCTTTTCCACGCATTCTCCTTTACCGCCAACTTCCTAATCGCTGTTGTGCGCCACTCCAGACTGCTGTATATTCGCTCGTTGCGAACACTTTCAGACGACATGAAACACCTTCAACCCACCGTTCTCATGTCTGTCCCGCTGATGGCAGAAAAGTTAGCCGACCGCCTTCTTTCTAAGGCTCGAGAAACGTGGACTGGCAAGTTTCTTTTAGCCTGTTTCCCCAAATGTGTTGGGAAACGGATGATTGATGCCTTGGGAGGGCGTTTACGCCTGATTATCGTTGGCGGTGCCAAATGCAGTCCTACATTATTGCGTCAATTCAAACGGCTCGGCATCCCAGCAGGAGAGGGTTACGGTCTCACAGAATGTGCCCCCATCATCTCACTTTGTCCGCCTTCCATGAATAAAATTGGCTCAGTAGGCCCGGCAATCACTGGATTGGAAGCCCGCATTCACAAGCCCGATGCTCAAGGTGTTGGCGAACTTCAAGTACGTGGTCCACAAGTCTTCAAAGGTTATTGGAATCGTCCAGATGCCACCGATGAAACCTTTTCCGGAGATTGGTTGCGAACTGGCGACTTAGCCTCTATGGACTTTGATGGCTTTATCACCATCCGGGGGCGCGCAAAAGCATTAATTGTGAACCGTGAAGGAAAGAATATCTATCCCGAAGAGGTCGAACAAGCCATCGCCCGTAATCCTTTGATCGGCGCCGTTGTAGTCTTGGCCTATCACAGCAAGGATGAACCCGGCGAACGTGTCGGGGCTCTCGTTTCTCCCAACGACGAGTACGTCTCCAGAGTCTATCCCGATATCACACCGGAAGCCCTCTGCGAAAAACTTCGTACGGCCGTCAAACACCAGTGTGAAAGTTTGGCAGCTTACAAGCATCCCCGCAAAATTGAAGTGTCACTCCAACCTTTGGAACGCACCTCCACCCAAAAGGTTCGCCGTGGTGTCTATGCCGGCACGCTTGATGAATAATAGAATAACCATTCAATAATGGTAGCCATTCACAGATAAACGATACGTTTCTGATGCTGATACAAATACAAAGACCGGGTTACCCCGGTCTTTGTATTTGATACTCTTCAACATCTTTTAGCAATTAAGCCCCATGTCGTAGGCTTGTTGCATTTCAGGTTTATCTCTGATTTCACCACGTTCATAGACACCTGCAGCGCAAATCATGCCACATTCTTTTGAACCTTCGCAGCAGTCCACAAAACCACGCAGGGCTTCAATTGTACCTTTGAAACACGATGTATCAGTATCCGCCATTGTCATCATATAGTAGAATTCTTTGTTCACAATCTTCGGATAAACCATCACTGAGCGATCAATCAAAGCCTTCAATTGGGCACACATCGTATAAAAGTAGACAGGCGTGCTCAATACAATCACATCGGCTTCTAACATCTTCTGAACAAAGACGATTGCCGCATCCTGCTGCGGACACGGCCCTGCTTTACATGCATAGCAGGCCCGGCAAAAACCAATCTGCTTACCTGCCAACGAGAATCTCTCCACGTAATGACCTGCTGCCCGAGCTCCTGCCGCAAAGCGTTCACAGAGAATTTCAGAGTTGCCGGCTTTACGCGGACTTCCGGAGAGAATCAATACTTTTTTCATCTTATTTCCTTGCTTTCAATTAAAAATTAAATGACAGAGGCGCGCTTTTACCTCATTACTTACGGAGAGTTTGCCCAAAAAGATATCCGGCTTCGGCACACCATGAAAATCACTGCCCACAGAGGGAATGAGGTCTAAGCGTTTCGCCATCCGGAGTAATGCAACCGTTGTTTCCGTGTCATACGTGGAATAAAAGCACTCCATTCCCACAAGGCCAACTGCTTTCAGTTCCGCAATGCGTCGTTCCAACAGTTGCAAATCACGTTCCAGACTCAAAGGATGCGCCATCACAACCACACCACCTGCGTCCTGAATCAAGCGAATACATTCTGCCGGAGAATAGCGAAAGCGATCACGATAACACAATGCGCCTTTTCCCAAAAATCGTTCAAAGGCTTCTGACAGATTGCTCACCAACCCTCGCGCAATCAATGCCTGTGCAAAATGTACACGACTGACCAACTCATCTCCGGCATACTGCGCCACCTCATCCATGGTCAAATCAATGCCGTTCGCCTGAAACGCTGAGAGCATCAGCTGATTCCGGGCATCCCGACCACCCAACATCTTTTCGAAAGCCTCACAAAGCGTTGGGTCGTGGTGATCAAATCCCAGCCCCACCAAATGCAATTGTCCACTGGTCACTTCAGCAGAGAGTTCAATGCCTGGCACACCCCGCAATCCGATTCGTGCGGCCTCAGCCAGAAACTCATCCAATCCTTTGGCACAATCATGGTCGGTCAACGCCATCACATCTAAACCGGCCATCTTCCCGGCTCGTGCTAACGCTGTCGGTGACAGACTACCATCACTGGCTGTTGAATGAGTGTGCAAATCAATCATGGAAACTTCTCGCAGAACACATCACTTTTCAGGGCACCACTTAAACAACAAAACGCCCCTGCCCCACGGAGCAGAGGCGTTTGCCTCACCGAATTCAGTGCTTCGTGTACGTGCCATTGACCGTATCAAACGGCACCTTGGCAAAGAACGAAGCAATTGCCGTATCATAGTCTGCGGTGTGGGCAAACGATTTCTTCATCAGATAGAAACGTGTTTCCAACGACAGCGTTCCCTCACAGGCGGCCAATTCATCTGTCAGCTTTGCATAGTCCTGCGGATCCGTCACTGAGGCCACGCGCAAATAGTTCTTTGCAGAGGCACGCACCATGCATGGACCACCAATATCAATATTGGTACGGGCCTGTTCCGGCGTCACACCCGGCATCGCAACGGTATTCTTAAAGGGATAGAGGTTTACCACAACCATATCCAACGGCACGGCATCCAAACGCTTAATGTCGGCTTGATGGGCCTCATTATACGTTTCAGAGAGGATACCTAAATAGATCTTAAAGTCCAAGGTTTTGACCAAACCGCCCTGCATTTCCGGCTGTCCGGTGTAATCCGACACGGCAACCAACTGCTTTTGCTGTTCCGGCTTCAACATTCCCTTAATGGCATTATACGTGCCACCTGTAGAATAAAGCGTCACTCCGGGGCAAGCGGCCAGCAATGCCGGAATAAAAGCATCCAGCCCCGTCTTATCAGATACGCTAATCAAGACATGCTTGATGGCCACACGATTATCAATATCCTGAACAATGTTTAACATACGGCTTTTCTCACTTCCAAAATCAGTTACAAACGACACGGAAAACGATTACGGCAATTCTCCGGCCAACCCATGGTGACGGCAGTAATCAATTGCGGCTTGAAGCACCTTGCGGTTAGTTTCAATCAAGGCGGGCTTCTTTGCGAAGGAACGTTCCAGTGCTTCAATCAACACATGCGCCGGAATACCCAAGGCATCCAGTGCAATTAAGCCACCCAGAATCGCCACATTTGCGGCCTTGGGCACACCATTGGCCATTGCGATTTCAATCGCAGGAATCTGCACAATCCGCACATCAGGCGGCAGTTCCCCAGGCAGAACCACTGTTGAATCAACCAGAGCCACGCCAGCGGGTTTAACGGTCTTCAGGTGTTTCGCACAGGCGGCCTGATTCATCACCACGAGCAATTCCGGATTTTCAACAGCCGGTGCGCCAATCGTGCGGGTTGAGGTCACCACCGTACAGGCGGCATCACCGCCGCGCTGTTCGGGACCATAACTCGGCAACCAAGTAGTTTCCAAGCCCATCGCTCGGGCAGCATCTGCCACCACCAAACCCAAACTCAAAATGCCTTGTCCGCCAAAACCGGTGAACTTGAAGCGACGTTCCTTATCTTCCGTGGCTTCACACTTGGGATCTTCCGAGCCGTCATCACCAAAGAATGTGGCCAGATTCACCCAAGGTTTGGGTTCCGGACGCGGTGTAGCCTCCGCAGAACGGTCACGCAGACAACCGAGCGGATACTCCTTCTCCAACTTTTCAATCACAAAGTTGGCCGCATCCAACGGCGTTCCGCGCATGGAGGTCGGGCATGGCGAGAGAATTTCCACGAAAGTGTAACCCTTGCGGTCACGCTGAATTTCCAAAGCCTTGCGGATAGCCTGACGGGCCTTCATAATCCGCTTGGTATCTGCGACAGAAACGCGCTCAATATAGACCGGCAGATCCAACTGATTCACCAGCTCTGCCATGTGCAGTGGCATCCCATCTGTTGCAGGATTACGCCCCAACGGTGAGGTGGTGGTCTTCTGCCCGATCAACGTAGTCGGTGCCATCTGACCACCCGTCATACCATAAATCGAGTTATTGACGAAGAAGACGGCCATGTGTTCACCACGTGCTGCAGCCTGTAATGTATGCCCCAATCCGATTGCCGCCAGGTCACCATCACCCTGATAGGAAATCACAATGGCTTTATCTTTCAGACGACTGATTGCCGTAGCCATCGACGGAGCCTGACCGTGCCCGGCGCTCACGCCACCCACATCCCAATAGTAGTAACCAAAAACGGCACACCCGATCGGATTCACAATCACCGTCTTATCCTGCAAGCCTAAATCAACATAGGCTTCGGAAAGCAGTTTATGAATGATGCCATGTCCGCATCCGGCACAATAGTGCGTAATCCGGTTTTCGGAGCCGGAGCGGGAGAACACGTCAAACATGCCTTTTGCTTCAAGCGTCGCCATTACAGGGCTCCTTTCACTGCGCGGACAATATCCTGCACCGGAATCAGCATACCACCCATCCGGTTGATTAAGCCAACGCCTTCCGCTGGTAACAAGCCTTCACGTGCTAAGTGCAATACCACATCATCGCGGAATTGACCGGCACTCATTTCCACCGTAAAGAGGCGTTTCTTTGCCAGAGGACGCAAAGCGTCAATGGGGAATGGCGAGAGGGTTATCGGACGGAAGAGGCCGACCTTAATGCCTTCGGTACGGAGCATATCCACCACCGTGCGCGCATTGCGGCTACTGGAGCCATAGGCCATCAACACCACATCGGCATCATCACAGAGATAATTTTCGGCCAATTGGAAAGCCTTATCCATCTTGGCATACTTCCGTTGCAACTTCACATTCATGCGTTCCTGCGCCGGAGCATCCAGATAAATGGATGTCAGAAGATTACGCCGGGTTTCGGGCGTTCCCTGTGTTGCCCACGCCGAAGTATCCACTGGCGGCATCTCTACCTTCGGCAGGCGCAGCGGTTCCATCATCTGCCCCAACTGACCATCCGAGAGAACAATCGCCGGTGTGCGATATTCAAAGGCCTTTTCAAAAGCTAACATCGTCAGATCGCACATTTCCTGCACATTGCCAGGCGCCAGCACAATGCACCGATAACTGCCGTGTCCGCCACCCTTTACGACCTGATTGTAGTCGGCCTGTTCCGGATAGACATTTCCCAAACCGGGACCGGCGCGCATCACATCCACGATTACTGTGGGAATATCCGTGGCAGCCATGTAGGAAATGGCCTCTTGCATCAATGAGAATCCGGGGCCGGAAGTGGCAGTCAGCGCCTTACATCCTGCGGCCGCTGCGCCGTAGAGCATGTAAGCCACCGCGTCTTCACTCTCGCCCTGAACAAAGATACGCCCCGTTGCAGGAAAATATTCTGCCGCTTTGTGTGCCACTTCGGAAGCCGGCGTAATCGGATAACCGAAATAACCCTCTGCACCGGCATAGAGTGCACCAATCACAACGGCTTCGTTACCTTTTACGAATTTAGTCATTGGGCACCACCTTTCGGTGCAGGATCGGGCTTCTCTATGTGCAGGGCATACGGCTCCGGACAATTATAGAAGCACATACCGCAACCAATACAGCCGCTTCCTTTGTAGGCAACGGCTTTCACGCCAAAACGATTGTAGGTCTCGGAAATTTCAAGGCAACCCTTCGGACACGCTGCCACGCAGCGGCCACAACTCTTACAGCTGTCAGGTTCAATCCGCGGATACGGTAAATCAAACTGCTTTTCCACGCTTGGCTCCTTTCGGTTAAGCGGAAATGTGAAGCATGCCATCATATTAATTCAAACGGCACTTTCCACGTGCATATAAACAGTTTATCACAATATGATTGGATGAAGCAATATAAAGCACCGGATTCATCACCCTTTTTGATGTGACCCTTCGGCTTTTTACGAAAACGTCTGCCTCCCCTTTCTGCAACACCTCATTCAAATCAAATCCTCCACAGCGCACCTTAGAGGCGCACCGTCTTCATCAATCGCCGCAATTGCCGTTGTTGATGCTGACGCCGATCAATCGCTTCCTGAGAAGATGCGGACGGTATCCACGGCTGTGTCCGCCACTTTTCTGCTTCTTTTACACTGTCAGCCGACACCATCTCACGTTTGATTCCCCGTTGAGCAAAGAGACGATCGGTTTCCGCCAGACGCAATTGCGCCACTTCAATCAAATCGCCTGACCGCTTCACCGTCTTCCGGATCCGTCGCAAAAAGGCTTCCGTTGGTTCATCCATTGCGTTTCTCCTTACACCCCTCTACACTCCGTTTGATATGGAAAAAGGTTACACCTACCTTTATAATATTAGCCGTTTGTCAGCGAACCGCCTCCTCCGTAAGCAACACCCTCCTCCGAAGAGGCCTACGCATAAGCGCGTAAAGCATCTCACAAAACGACAACATCAAGCGCCCTTTCCTAAACGCTTGATGCTTTGTTGAGTCTGATGTGTTTTCTACAAAATAACAAAATCTGTGCGCCATCACATGATTAACCAAAAAATGCCGCAAACAATCAATGCAATAAATACGAATAACCCCACCAGTTTCGCGTCCAGTTTAGACGGTTCATCTTTCTCACATGACCACGAAAAGGCTTCTTTCCAATTCGGGACTTGATCCAAATATGCATGAAAACCTTTACTCACCTCGCTAAACGTCACGTCACGCGTACAATGATAAAGGCATTTCTCTGTCGCCTCTTGATATTCTAACGCAACACATTGTCCATCAACGAAATCCGCTTGAAGAAAGTCATATGCAGATGATTCTTGCGACAGAATGATAAAACCTCCTTGTGTTACCACCTGCTGCTGAGCAACAGCATTGCCAACAATTTCAACAAGACAAGTGTCTGAATCACCACATGAAACATTGATAAATAAAAGAGGCACCCGAATGGATGCCTCTTTTGATTTGGGATCAAACCGAATCTTACTTGTTGAGTGCTTCGGTGATTTCTGCGAGCTTAGCGGTGAGAGCCGCAGGAATGCGGTCGCCGAACTTCTCCCAGGATTCCTTAACGCCGGCAACTTCCTTCTTCCAGCCTTCGATATCGACGGTGAGGAGTTCCTTGAGCGTTTCAGGGGTGGTTTCACAACCGGTCAAATCGATTGCATCGTCGGTCGGCATGATGCCGATTGCGGTTTCCTTGGTGGAAGCCTTACCTTCGATTGCTTCGCAGACCCACTTGAGGACGCGGCTGTTGTCACCGAAGCCGGGCCACATAAAGTTACCATCGGCATCCTTACGGAACCAGTTCACGAAGAAGATCTTCGGCAACTTGTCGGTGGCGACCTTTTCGCCCATCGCGAGCCAGTGACCGAAGTAGTCGGCCATATTGTAACCGCAGAAAGGCAACATTGCGAAGGGGTCACGGCGAACCTGACCGATCTGGTCGGAGATCACAGCGGCGGTCACTTCAGAACCGGCAGCTGAGCCCATATAGACGCCGTGTGCCAAGTCCTTAGCCATGTTGACCAAAGGAATGGTAGAGGGACGACGGCCACCGAAGAGGATTGCATCCACCGGCACGCCGGCGGGATCTTCCCATTCCTTGGCGATCACGGGGCACTGATCTGCAGGAGCGGTGAAGCGGGAGTTCGGGTGAGCAGCCTTGATGAAATCACCGGTGCCGTCGGCATTAGCGACCATCTTGTTGGGCTTTTCCTTGGAAGCATAGCAGTCATTGCCCTTCCAGTCGATACCGTGAGCCGGAGCAGGCACGCCCATATCTTCCCACCACACATCGCCGTCATCGGTGAGAACCACGTTGGTGAAGATGGTGTTGGCGCGGCAAGCTTCGAGAGCGTTGGGGTTGGACACCTTGGAGGTACCGGGAGCCACACCGAAGAAGCCGTTTTCAGGGTTGATAGCGTGGAGCTTACCGGTGGTCTTGTCAACGTGAATCCATGCGATATCGTCACCGCAGGTTTCAACCTTCCAGCCGGGGAGCGTGGGGAGCATCATGGCGAGGTTGGTCTTACCGCAAGCCGAGGGGAATGCTGCCGTCACGAAGTAGCTCTTGTTTTCAGGGCTGGTGAGCTTCAAGATGAGCATGTGTTCAGCCATCCAGCCTTCCTTCTTGGCCAGAGCCGAAGCGATGCGGAGAGCGAAGCACTTCTTACCGAGGAGTGCGTTGCCGCCGTAACCGGAGCCGAAGGACCAGATAGCTTCTTCACCCGGGTCCGTGAACTGGGTGATGTACTTCTTTTCCATCGGAGCGCAAGGCCATGCCACGTCTGCCTGACCGGGTTCGAGCGGAGCGCCCACGGAGTGGTAGCACTTCACATATTCAGCGCCCTTGTTGATGAGGTCGAGAGTGGCATCGCCCATACGGGTCATGATGCGCATATTGCAAACGACGTATGCAGAGTCGGTGAGTTCAACGCCGAGCTTGGAGAGCGGGGAGCCGATGGGGCCCATCGAGTAAGGGATGACGTAGAGGGTGCGGCCCTTCATGCAGCCCTTGTAGAGTTCCCACATGATTTTCTTCATTTCGGTGTGATCCATCCAGTTATTGGTGGGACCTGCATCTTCCTTGTTCTTGCAGCAAATGTAGGTGCGACCTTCCACGCGTGCCACGTCGGATTCGTGAGAACGGACGAGGTAGCAGCCGTGGCGAGTCTGTTCATCGAGCTTAATCCATGCGCCGCGTGCTACTTCTGCGGCAGCGAGGGCATCATAGTCTTCCTGAGAACCGTTGCAAACGACGATTTTGTCAGGGGTTGCGTGATCAGCGAATTCCTTCACCCATGCCTTTAATTCAGGATTGGTGATTTTATCAAGGCAGCAGCAGCAGCTCATGTTGCTTCTCCGATGTTTCAATGTTTTACTGTTTTTCCCGATGGGCTTGGCCGCGCACTCGCGCTTCCGCCACAACGGGCGCTTAAACGGACTCTATTATATCGCAGTTTCGGGGTCGGGTGCAAGCACCCTTTTCGTTTTCCTTACGGATTTTTCATGCTATACAATAAGAGTGAAGGGGTGGTCATACTTTCAGCGCAGCATCAGCGAATAACCGCCGGCAGCGGGAGCCAAGGCTCCGTGTGTTTGATTCAATGCGCGTCCATCCAGACCCGTTGATGGGCAGACTCCGCAGGTGCATCCGCCTGACGTAGTGGGATAATCGGCTGTTACATTGCCGAGGTTGCCCGCCATTGTACCCGTTGCGCTATCTTTACCGATAGGAATGTCGCCATAGAAGGAACAATGGATGAGCGAACTTCCCTCCTGCGTGCTTGACTTATTGCGCGCAATGCAGCAGATGAGCCTTGAGCTCTGGGCAATAATCGTATACGTTCCCGTAAAGATACAATTTTTAGCCGTGCCGCCATTCACCGTGCAGTTTGACCAATCCTGACTGTTTTCCAACACAAAGCCATCAATTACACCTGTGGCATTGATGTCAAAGAGATAACCCGGCGGATAACCATAAGCACCCGTTCCCAGCGTGAGTGTTGTGGGCGAAGCATACACACTCTGTGTGTTGCTGGCTGGGTCATAACTGCCCTTCACCGTAATACCTGCCGGAACCGTCAGCGTTTCCGTGATGGTGTAGTTACCCGATGCCACGCAAACCGTAGTGCCGGATACCAAAGTGGAGAGCGTTGCGGGGCTCAAAGGCGCAGCATCAGCCCACGAGGTTCCCTTACCGGTGCCGGATGCCGTCACATACACCGTCGGAGCCGGCAAGTCAAAGTCGGCAATCACATTACCACCTTCCAGCGGTACCCAGTGAAAAACCTCCTTACCGTGTTCATCTTCCCACTCATCCTGTGCCGTTTGGCGCGCATTATCGTCCACAATACGCCCCGTTGTGACCGAACGCGTCTCAACCACGGTGCTGCCTTCCGCCACTGTCACAGTATAGGTTGTCTGCTCTGCCAGACCAGTGAAGACATAACCGCCCGCAGCGTCGGTCGTGACGCTCTTACCCGTCGAGAGCGTCACCGTCATCCCGGCGACCCCCACTCCACCGCGAGCGACACGCCCGGCTAAAACGCATCCGAGCGCTGTGGGATGCACATTAATATTACTGGTTTGCAATTCTTCATCATTGTAAACGGTGGATGTAAAGTGCGAGAACCACGACAGCGGTTTCCACTGACCGCTTCCGCTCCCCCAGCCATAATGGAAGTGAAAGAGGAGCGTGCCATCCTCCGCATAACCGTAACCATCGCAGATAATTGCGTGACCTCCGCTGCCGGTAAAGATGCTCACGACCATCGGTGCCCCTGCATGGAGCGACCCACGCACCTGACGTTCCATCAAATTGCCCCAGTCATCCTGAAGCTTCTGCGTGTCATTTTCCCAGTAAAGCGGCATCGTGTACTTGTACCCTGCCCCTTTGTAACCAAAATACGAGACCAGATTCTCTTTGCCAAACGTCCCGGCCGTGCCGCCCGGACGATACGCCGTATTGGCCAACGTCCCGAGATCACGCATCAGACGGCTGACGGTTGCCCCCTGATTGGC